>SMXR01000009.1 GCA_004356215.1 Alphaproteobacteria bacterium
GCGTGTAAGGGTTAACGCCCTTCGAGGGTTCGAATCCCTCTCGCTCCGCCAGCCTTTTTTGATCAAAACTTCGCTAGGGAAGGAAATGCCTGTGACCCAGAAACCTGAAGATTTTTATTGCCCGCCCGAGGATGCCTGCACCCCGATCATTGCCCTTGATAAAAAAGAGTTCGATGGCTGGAGCAAGAACGCTGATAAAACCGATGCCGCCCAGGCTGCATCGCAGGGGTTCACCGGTGCCGAGGGTGACCTGGCGTACATCACCGGTCCCAATGGCGATTTGACAGCGGTTCTTTTTGGGCTAGGCGCGGTTGACCGGGCGGCAAAACTTGGCGGTTTGGCCGCAAAATTGCCTGAGGGCAATTATGAGTTTGAGGCCACGCTTTCCCAAGACGAAACAGCGCAGGCCGCACTTTACTGGGCGACCGGCCAATACCGGTTTGGCCGTTACCTAAAAAAACCGGGGAAGCCGCCGCGGCGGCTGAAACTTTCCTCATCGCTTGATGGCAAACGCACCCATACCCTGGTGCAATCGATTTTTCTCGTCCGCGACCTGATCAACACTCCGCCCAATGATATGGGGCCAGATAAGCTGGCCGCGGCGGCAGAAATCATCGCCAAAGAATTTTCTGCCAGCCTCACCGTGATTGTCGGCGATGATCTTTTGAAACAAAACCTGCCCGCCATTCATGCCGTCGGCCGCGCCGCTGAAGTGGCCCCACGCCTGATCGACATGACCTGGGGCAACGCCAGTGACCCCAAGGTGACGCTGGTCGGCAAGGGTGTAACTTTTGATACCGGCGGGCTCGATTTAAAATCCCCTGCGGGCATGTTGTTGATGAAAAAGGATATGGGCGGCGGCGCGCTTGTCCTGGGGCTGGCCCGGGTGATCATGGCCATGGCTCTTCCAATACGTCTTCGGGTTTTGATTCCGGCGGTTGAAAATTCAGTGGCCGGCAATGCCTACCGGCCCAGCGATATTATCCCGACGCGTAAGGGCATTTCCGTTGAGATTGGCAATACCGATGCCGAAGGCCGCGTTGTCCTGTGTGACGCGCTGGCGCTTGGTGATGAGGAAAAACCAGACCTGATGCTGGATTTCGCAACCCTGACCGGGGCCGCGATGGTAGCCCTTGGCAGCGATCTGGGCGCGCTTTTTGCCAACGATGATAAACTGGCTCAGGGGTTGTTAAAGGGCGGGGAGGTGACCGGCGATCCGCTTTGGCGCCTGCCATTGTGGCAACCCTATCGGGAAGCTCTTAAAAGCGAACCGGCAGATTTGAACAATATGGCCAACACAACGTACGGCGGGGCGATAACCGCGGCGCTTTACCTCGAACATTTTGTCGAAACCGCCAAGGCCTGGGCCCATATGGATGTTTATTGCTGGCGCACCGCGGCAAAACCAGGGCGTCCAAAGGGGGCCGAGGCCCACAGCCTGTTGGCAACATTTTCCTACCTTGAAAACCGCTTTGGAAGGTAGCAAATGTCCATTGGCGAACCAGACCGGGACGATTGGGTCAGAGGTCAAAACCCAGACCTGGATCCGCGGCTGACCGCGGCGCGCCCCGACATTGCTTGGTCGGGCCTGAAGGGGAAAATTGATACTTCAAAGTTTGTCGCCGGCAAAATCCGCACCATTTCAACCCCCTATGCCAATCTCAAGAAAACCCCGAGAAATACCGCGCCGCTGTTGACCCAGGGGTTATTCGGTGAAAAATTTCGTACCCTGGAAGAACATGGTGGCTGGGCTTTTGGCCAATTACTGGAAGACGGCTATGTCGGATACATCAAGCTTGAGGCGCTGGGGGCGCATATTCCCGACCCCAGCCATCTCGTCACCGTGCCCCTGACCCACATATACGCCAGGCCTGACTTGAAAACCCCTGACCCGTTGGCGCTGCCTTTCGGCGCCAAAATCACCATCCGTGAAGGCGGTTCAAAGGCCGGGTTTGCCGAGGCCCAGGGTCTGGGTTGGGTGTGTCTCCGGCATATTGCGCGATTGGGAGCCTACGATAAAAATTATATAAAAACCGCCAGCAGGTTTTTGCATGTCCCCTATGTTTGGGGCGGTAAAACAGCGCTGGGGCTTGATTGCTCCTCCCTGATCCAACTGGCAATGATCCATGCGGGAATTCCCTGCCCGCGGGATACAGACCAGCAAGTCCGGTCGCTGGGACATTCAATTTCAAATAAGCCCGACCTGGCTTTGTGTAAAAAAGGGGATCTGGTTTTTTTTAAAGGCCACGCCGGCCTGATGCTGGATGGCACCCACCTTTTGCATGCCAATGCCACCCACATGCGGGTGACGATAGATGACGCCCGGGCCGTGGCAGACCGCTTGGAAAAAGAGTTCGGCGATCAAATTCTTGATATCCGCCGTTTGTTATAAAATCGGGTTTTGGGGTCTTACCGGCTTGCGGCCGGGGTTTCTTCAGGCGCGTCTTCGACCGGTACTTCAGGCAGGGGAACGGGGTTATCGGCGCTGGCCCTCAGATAGGCGATGATGGCTGCTCGCTCTTCCATGGTTCTGAGGCCGGCAAAGGTCATTTTGGTTCTCGGAACCGCCGATGAGGGCGCCGCCAAAAATTCATTCAGGGCGTTATAATCCCAAGTGCCGCCCTTAGAGGTCATGGCATTGGAATAGCTGTATCCGGCTTTTCCTCCCGGAGCTGCCCCGACAATATTCCAAAGGTTGGGACCGATTTTGTTTGGTCCGCCACTGGTGGCGTCATGGCACGCCTGGCATTTACGAAACGACCGGCTACTGGGGTTTTGGGCAGCAATATTGATCAGCTCTCCGAGGCTAGGCCCCGCAACCACCGTTGTGGGCTGCGTATCAATGGCGGCCGCCTCAGGACCCTGGATAATTTCGTGATCCTCTTCGATAAAGAATTCAGGCGCGATTCTCACGACCGCAAAAAGCAGCATGCTGATTAGTCCTGCAGCGGCAATTTTATTCCATTCAAATGAGTCCACTGTTTTTCCCTCTCTTCTAAAAAAGCGCTTGAATTTCTGCCGCAGATTAAGCGTATGGGGCCTCGATTTCAAGCGGAAACCGTGTGGTTTAATAAATCTTTACCAACGCCTTACGAAATTTGGTCCAGCCACTTGCCAGCCCCACTAAAATGGCACATATACAGGGGAGAAAAGGCTTATGGGGGGTGGTGCGGACAAGGCCTTCGCCAACCCGGTCAGATCCGGAAGGAAGCAGCCGCAGCGGATGATCCTTGGGTCGCTGCCATCCCCCACCCTTACCAATGACGCCCAAAAAAACCTGCACACCAATCGAAAGGTGCACCAAGAATGGCGACCGCCGACACCGATTACAAGGTTTTAGCCCGCAAATACCGGCCCAAAACGTTTGACCAGCTTATCGGCCAGGACGTCATGGTCAAAACCCTGAAAAACGCCATAATCGCCAAGCGCCTGGCCCACGCCTTTATCCTGACCGGGGTACGCGGAGTGGGCAAAACCACCACCGCCCGGCTTTTGGCCAGCACCCTTAATTGCCTCGATGTCAAAAAAGGCGAGGATATGGCCACCAGCCCTTGCGGCAAGTGTGAAAACTGCCTGGAAATTGCCGAATCGCGCCACCCTGATGTGCTTGAAATGGATGCCGCCAGCCGCACCTCTGTGGATGACGTTCGCGAGATTATCGAAAATGTGCGCTACGCGCCACAATCTGCCCGGTTCAAGGTTTACATTATCGATGAAGTACATATGCTTTCAAAGAATGCTTTTAATGCACTATTGAAAACCCTTGAAGAGCCGCCACCCCATGTAAAATTTATTTTCGCGACCACCGAGATCAGGAAACTCCCGGTAACGGTTTTATCGCGGTGCCAGAGGTTTGATCTCAGGCGTGTTCAAACCGATGTTTTGGTCGACCACCTGAAATCGATCATCAAGCTGGAAAAAAGCCAGGTTGACGATGAAGCAACTTTGATGATCGCCCGTGCCGCTGAAGGCTCGGTCCGCGATGCCCTGTCGCTTCTGGATCAAGCCATCGCCCATGGCGGCGGCAGCGCCAGCGCCGAAGGGGTCCGGGCCATGCTTGGCCTGGCGGATCGGTTGCAAATCCTGACCCTGTTTCACAACATTATGGAAGGCAAAGCCAAGGATGCGCTGGAGTTGATGGAAAACATGTACAATCTTGGCGCCGATCCCAGCGTTATTATCAAGGACCTGATCGAGACCAGCCATTGGATTACCCGGATTAAAACCACCGGGGAAGCCGGCATTGATAGCTTGATATCGGAACCGGAAAAAAAGGAAGGCCTAGCCCTGGCAGAAAAATTGCCGCTACCAGAATTAACCCGGGCCTGGCAAATCCTGTTGAAAGGGTTTGAAGAAACCAGCCACGCGCCATCGCCCATCCGGGCCGCAGAGATGGTAGTGATCAGGCTCTGTCACGCCGCGGTTTTGCCCGACCCGGCCAAGTTGGTCAAAAAATTGACCGCAGAAAAGAACGAGGAAAAGAACGAGGAAAAGAACCAAGAAAAAAGTGCCGAGCCTGCAGAGCCGCCGGCAAAAGAGGTTGCTGCTGCGCCTGAAAAAGACCCCCTTGAAGCCATCGCCGAAACCGAAACCCCGGCAAAAATCCAGGAGGAAGCGCCGCCGCCTTCGGCTGGCGGGGGTGCCCAGGTTCTGGCACTGGCACCGGATTTGGAGGGGTCTGACGATCTTAAAGTCCCGGTGCCGCAAACCTTTGCCGCCGTGGTGCAATTGTTTGAGCAAAAACATGAAGGGGTGATAGGGAAATACCTTTTTGATGATGTTTCTCTGGTTTCCTATAAACCCGGCGCGGTTACTTTTCATCCGGTACGAAAAATCCCGGCCACTCTACCTAGCCGGATGAGAGACCTGCTTAAGACCTGGACCGGGATCGATTGGGCCATCACCCTTTCCAACGATGCCGGGGAGGTGCCGCTGCACACCCAGGAAAACGAAACCAACCTTCGCCTTGAGGAAGCAGCCCGCAACAATCCCCTGGTGAAAAAGGTGTTGGAGGTTTTCCCAAGCGCCAAAATTACCAAAATCCGCTTGCTGGACGAAGAAGGGGATGACCGTTGAGCAACTTTTCGCAAATGCTAAAACAAGCCCAGGCAACCGGCGGCTTGTCCTTGCCGCCGGGCATGAAATTGCCGTTCTAGGTGGGTCTGCAATGTCTGCCAAAAATCAACAGATAGAACAGTTAATCCAGCTCTTGAGCAAGATGCCGGGGCTTGGACCACGATCATCGCGCCGGGCGGTGCTGCAGATTATCAAGAAAAAAGAAAGTTATATGCTGCCCCTGGCAACCCTGCTGAAAGACGTCGCTAATGGGATTAAAAGCTGTAAAGTGTGCGGCAATCTTGATACCGTTTCGCCCTGTGGTGTGTGCCAGAACCCGAAACGCGATCCCTCAATAATCTGTGTGGTGGAAGATGTTTCCGACCTTTGGGCGCTGGAACGCACCGCCTCCTATAAGGGGCTTTATCACGTTCTTGGCGGGACGTTATCAGCGGTCCAGGGTATCCGGCCCGAAGATTTAAATATCGAAAAACTGGTAGAGCGGGCCAAGGCCAAGGAAACCTCCGAGATTATCCTGGCCACCAATGCCACCGTCGACGGCCAAACCACCGCCCACTATATTATCGAAAGGCTGAAAGAAATTCCGGTTAACATCACCGCAATTGCGCATGGTGTTCCGATTGGTGGCGAACTGGATTACCTTGATGACGGTACGCTTTCGGCGGCTTTAAGAGACCGCAAACCGTTTTAGGGCGCGTCGATTTTTCCTTTAGTTTTTGACGATTTTGGGACGTGGTTTTTCCGGGCTGATGGCTTCTGCGTCATCTTCATCATCTTCCAGGCGTACTTCGCGGATACGTTTCCCGCGGCTGGAGATTTTTCCCGTCGAAGTCTGGATCTCCCGAATATCCTTTTCGGCTTGGGAAAAATGGCTGGAAAGGCTAGATACCCGGCCATCAAGCCGGACAATATCTTCCATCAGCTTACCCACTTCAATCTGGATCAGGCCGGCCTGTTCGCGCATTTTGACATCCATCAGGATGGCGCGGACGGTATTTAGGGTTGCCATCAGGGTGGTTGGGGAGACGATCCAGACCTTCAGGCGATAGCTTTTTTCAACGATATGGGAATAATTGGCGTAAAGTTCGGCGTAAACCGCTTCCGACGGCAAAAACATCAGCGCTGAATCGGCGGTCTCGCCAGGCACGATGTAGCGTTCGGCAATATCGTTCACATGTTTCAAAATGTCGGCGCCGAACGCCTTGCCGGCACGGTCTTTTTCAACCCCGTCACCGGCATTGCGTAGCCGGTGAAAGCTTTCCAGCGGAAATTTGGCATCGACCACAATCGACCCTGGCGGGTTGGGCAGGTGGATCAGGCAATCGGCAACCCTTTTGTTCGATAAGGTGGCCTGGAATTTATAGGCCTGGGGCGGCAGGATCGACGACACCAGGTCTTTCAGCTGGACCTCACCGAAAGCGCC
>SMXR01000074.1 GCA_004356215.1 Alphaproteobacteria bacterium
CGAAGCGCGGATGTCGAAGGCGGCGGGCGCGCTATTGGATGATATCGACAAGGAAACCGTTGATTTTCAAGCCAACTACGATGAATCCGAGAGCGAACCCAAAGTGCTGCCGGCACGCTTTCCTAACTTGCTTGCCAATGGTGCCAGCGGCATTGCGGTTGGTATGGCGACCAACATCCCGCCCCATAACCTCGGCGAGGTAATCGATGCGACGCTGGCGCTGATCGACAATCCCGATCTGGACAATATGGACCTGATGGAATGGATCAAAGGCCCCGATTTTCCCACCGGGGCGACAATCCTGGGCTCTACCGGCATTCGCTCGGCGTTCGAGACCGGGCGCGGGTCGATCACCATCCGCTCTAAATCCCACATTGAGGAGGTCAGGAAAGACCGCCAGGCGATTGTGGTCAGCGAAATTCCCTTCCAGGTCAACAAATCCAACCTGATCGAGAAAATCGCCGAGTGCGTCCGCGACCAGAGAATTGTCGGAATTTCAGACCTGCGCGATGAATCCGACCGTGATGGTGTGCGCATCGTGATCGAATTGAAGCGCGATGCCATGGAAGATGTTGTTCTCAACCAGCTTTACCGCTTCACCGGGCTGCAAACCTCGTTTGGCATCAATACCCTGGCGCTGACCGGGGGCAAGCCCGTGCAGATGGACCTGAAGACCATTCTGCAACATTTCATCGACTTCCGCCGCGAGGTTATCACCCGGCGCACTAAATACCTGCTTCGCAAGGCCCGCGACCGCGCCCACCTGCTGGTCGGTCTGGTCATTGCGGTTTCCAACATTGATGAAGTGGTGGCGATTATCCGCAGCGCCAAAAGCCCGGCCGAGGCGCGCGAAAAATTGCAGAAAAAAACCTGGAACGCCAAAGAAGTCATTCCCTACCTGAAGCTTCTCGATGAAGCCACCCAACAGCTCAAGGGCACCAAATATACCCTGTCCGAAGACCAGGTGAAAGCGATCCTGGAGTTGCGCCTGCACCGCCTGACCGCCCTGGGGCGCGGTGAAATTGGTGAGGAACTTGAGGAATTAGCGGATAAAATCCGTGGTTTCCTGAAAATCCTGACCGACCGCGACCATCTGTTCGGGTTGTTGTCGGAGGATCTCAAAGCCGGGCGCGAAGAGTTTGCCACCCCCAGGAAGACCGTGATTGTCGAGGGCGATTTTGGCCAATTTGAAGATGAAGACCTGATCAAGCGCGAGGAAATGGTCGTGACCGTCACCCATTCCGGCTATATCAAGCGGGTGCCGCTGTCGACCTACCGGGCCCAGCACCGCGGCGGCAAGGGCCGCGCCGGGATGACCACCAAGGAAGAGGATTTCCTGACCACGGTGTTTGTCGCCAACACCCACACCCCGGTCCTGTTTTTCTCGTCGGCCGGCATTGTCTACAAGCTGAAGGTCTGGAAGCTGCCGCTGACGACCCCGCAAGCCAAGGGCAAGGCGATCATCAACCTGCTGCCGCTTTCCACCGGCGATACCATTGAAACCATCCTGCCGCTGCCTGAAGATGAAGAAACCTGGGGTGATCTCAGGGTCATGTTCGCGACCCAAAAGGGCATGGTGCGCCAGAACCTGCTGTCTGATTTTACCAATGTGATGGCCAACGGCAAAATCGCCATCCGCATGCCCGAAGACGATAGCCTGGTTTCGGTCCAGGTCTGTGCCGAGGGGGATGACGTGCTGCTCGCCGCCCGGCGCGGAAAATGTATCCGCTTTTCAACCAAGGCCGTGCGCGTCTTCAAGGGCCGCACTGCCTATGGCGTCAAGGGCATGAAGCTGGTGGCCAAGGACGACCGCATTATTTCGATGGCAATCCTTGAAGGCCAGGACGTGACCGTGGAAGAGCGTAATGAATATCTTCGGGCGGCGCCCTGGAAGGCCGAGCCCGGGAAGCCGACGCTCACGAAAGAGCGCATGGAAGAGTTGTTCAAAAAAGAACAGTTTATCCTTTCGGTCACCGTCAACGGCTATGGCAAGCGCACTTCAGCCTACGAATACCGCACCTCTGGGCGCGCCGGGCAGGGCATTGTCAATATCGTGACTTCCGAGCGCAACGGCCCGGTGGTGGCCTCGTTCCCGGTCGAGACCGAGGACCAGATCATGATGGTCACCGACCACGGCAAGATCATTCGCACCCCGATCCACAATGTTCGCATCGCTGGCCGTTCAACCCAGGGCGTGACCCTGTTTAATGTTGGTGAGGACGAGCGCATCGTCTCTGCCGCATTCCTGCCCGAAGAAGAGGACGACGGTGAAGTGGAAAATGGCGAGAAAGAGAATGGTGCCGAGGAAAAAGAGACGGAATAACCTTCCCCCCCCGGCACTTTTCCTCTAAAACCCCAAACCTGACGAAATCAGGAGACAAAACCCTTGGCGACCGAGGCAAAACACTTGACCGCGATTTATCCCGGAACCTTTGACCCCATCACCCTGGGGCACCTGGATATAGTTCGCCGCGGCCTGAAACTGGTTGATAAGCTGGTGATCGGGGTTACCACCAACCCTGATAAGAAACCCTTGTTCAGCGCTGAAGAACGGCTTTCCCAAATCGTTCGTGAAACCAGTGGTCTGGCCGAAGCTTCGGGCACCGTCATTGAAGTCGTGACCTTTGATACCCTGCTGATGGATTTCGCAGTGGCCTCAAACGCGGATATTATTATCCGCGGGCTTCGGGCGGTTTCAGACTTTGAATACGAATTCCAGATGGCCGGCATGAACTCCGCCATAAATTCCGATATAGAGACCGTATTCCTGATGGCGGATGCCCGGCTGCAATCGATTGCCTCGCGCCTGGTCAAGGAAATTGCGGCCTTTGGCGGGGATATTACCCCATTCGTTCCAAGCGCTGTGGCCGTCGAGGTAATGAAAAAACAAAAGACCTGAAGGAAGATTACTTTTATGGCTACCATCATGAAAAAACCGCTGATTTTTGGCATTCTGATCGCTTTTGCCGGGACAGCAATCTATTTAGGAACCAGAGACATGCCCCCAAACAGCTGTGATGAGGTAAATATTGCCAGCTTGAGTGACCCTGAAAACACCATCCTCCTGGCACCCAGCTCGGGCGGCTGTGTCGTGATCGAAACCTATCCCGGCAAGGCGCCAAACCATGTCGCCCGCTTTAAGGAATTGGTGCGCGATGGGTTTTATACCGACGTGGTTTTCCATCGGGTGATCGAGGGCTTCATGGCCCAGACCGGCGATCCCACCGGCACCGGCACCGGCGGCTCTGGCCAAAATATCGACGCCGAATTTAATGACATTTCCCACGAACGCGGGGTGGTGTCCACGGCCAGGTCTGAAGAGCCCAATTCTGCGGATAGCCAGTTTTTCATCATGCTTGAGGCCGCCCCGCATCTGGATGGTATGTACACCGCCTGGGGCCGGGTGATATCGGGCATGGAAAATATCGATGCGATCCAGAAAGGCCCCAAGGAGCAAAACGGGATCGTGCCCGAAGACCTGCGTGACAAGATCGTCTCGATGCGCGTCGCCGCCGACGTTAAGCCAGCGGATTAGGTCCTTTCAATGGAAGTTGAATTATTTGATTTTCACCTTCCAGATTCCAGTATTGCGCTCAGGCCGGTGGTACCGCGCGATGCCGCGAGGATGCTGGTGGTGCGGCCTGATGCGGCCCTGGATCGCATTTTCAATGAGCTCCCCGGTTTTCTGACCAATAAAGACATCCTGGTTTTGAACAACACCAGGGTGCTTCCCGCCCGCCTTTCGGGAAAGATCGGCGAGGCCAGAGTCGAGGTGACCCTCCTGAAGCCCGTGGGGATAGGCAAATGGACCGCGTTGGCCAAGCCGGGCAAGAAATTCAAACCCGGAACCGGGGTTGATTTCATGGGGCTGAAAGCAGTGGTTTATTCCAAGGGCGAGGCAGGGGAAATTACCCTCAAATTCGACATCAATAATATTTTACAAGCCATTGATAAAAAAGGAAAAATGCCACTTCCGCCTTACATCGCTAAAAAGCGCGAAGTTGATGACCGCGACCGGGTCGATTACCAGACCAAATACGCCAAGATCGACGGTGCCGTGGCGGCACCAACGGCGGGATTGCATTTCACTGAAGGGCTGTTGAACTCGCTCACCGAAAAAGGGGTAAAAACGGCTTTTGTCACCCTCCATGTCGGTGCCGGAACGTTTCTCCCGATCAAGGTTGATGATACCGACGATCATATCATGCATCCCGAGTGGGGCGAGATTACCCCGCAGACGGCAAATGCCATTAATGAAACGCGCGAAAATGGCGGCCGGGTGGTTGCGGTTGGCACCACATCGCTGCGCCTGCTGGAAAGCGCTGCCAATCCAGGTGGAAAAATCCACCGGTTTAAGGGCGAGACCGACATTTTCATCACCCCGGGGTATGAATTCAAGGCAGTCGATGTTTTGATGACCAACTTCCACTTGCCGAAATCGACCCTTTTTATGCTGGTTTCAGCGTTTTCGGGCTTGGAAGTTATGAAATCTGCCTATAAACACGCGGTTGACGCGGGCTACAGGTTTTATTCCTACGGCGATGCCTGCCTGTTATTTCCGGCCAGTAAATTACAGAGAGGGCCATGACCAGGTTTGAATTTGATATAACAGCAAAAGACGATGCCGCGCGCACCGGGGTGATCAAAATGGCCCGGGGCGAGATCCGTACCCCGGCCTTCATGCCGGTCGGGACTGCAGCCACCGTTAAGGCGATGTACCCGGGCCACGTCCGCGAGACCGGAGCCGATATCGTGCTTGCCAACACCTACCACCTGATGCTGCGGCCCGGCGCCGAGCGCATCGCCAAGCTGGGCGGCCTGCACCGGTTCATGAACTGGAACTGGCCGATCCTGACTGACAGCGGCGGCTACCAGGTGATGTCGCTGTCAAAAATGAGGAAAATCAGCGAAGAGGGGGTCGAATTCCAGTCCCACATCGACGGCGAGACGATAATGCTTACCCCGGAACGGGCGATGGAGGTGCAGGCGCTGCTGGGGGCCGACATCGTTATGGCATTCGACGAATGCACCCCGTATCCGGCCACCCATGGGGAAGCCAAGGAAAGCATGGAGCTGTCGATGCGTTGGGCCGGGAGGTCCAGGAAAGCGTTTGACGCCAATAAAGACCACGCCAGGGCGGCCGCGGTTTTCGGCATCACCCAGGGTGGGGTGTATGAAGATTTACGCATTGCCTCTGCGAAAGCCCTGAAGGCGATTGGCTTTGATGGCTACGCCATCGGCGGCCTCGCGGTCGGAGAAGGCCAGGATGAGATGTTCCGGGCGCTCGATTTCACCGTGCCCCACCTGCCCGGTGACGCCCCGCGGTACCTGATGGGGGTCGGCAAGCCGGCCGACCTGATCGGCGCGGTCAGACGCGGCATCGATATGTTTGATTGCGTACTGCCGACCCGCTCGGGGCGCATGGGCGAGGCATTCACCCGCGAAGGCGAGTTGAACCTGAAAAACGCGCGCTTCAGGGAAGATACCGGCTCACTGGATGAAAAGTGCGGGTGCCCGGCGTGCCTCGATTATTCACGGGCCTATATCCACCATCTGGTCCGGGCCGGTGAAATGCTCGGGTCGATGCTGCTGACCTGGCACAACCTGCACTTCTACCAGGACCTGATGCGCGCCATGCGAAAATCAATCAGCGAAGGCACGTTTTCAGATTTCGAGGGGCTTTAAGATTTTGATTGGTTATTGATGAAGGGTTTGCTATTTCGCCGCGTATATATTAGAAAGATATATAGCAATTATATATAAAGACAGCGAAATGGCCAAAAAAACCCAACCCGGAAAAACCGTTCCCATAAAAACCGTTTTGATTGTGACCGGAGTGCTTCTGGTGCTGGTGTTCTTTGTCGGGCAGGGGGTCTTGAAGGATTTACTGTTTTATCCACCAGCCCCGTCGGCGAATTATCCGACCCCGGCCAACGAAACCGAGGCGCGGATCCAGGACCTGGATTATCTCGAGTTGTATGTCCGCGGCTATGACCGCAGTTTTTCCTTCCGGGCGCGGGGCAGGGGTTTGCAATTAATCAAAGAGACCCAGGCGCGGGCCGGCGACCTTAGTCTGGCGGAATTTGAGCTGGCGGTCAGCCGGATCGTCGCGCTTGGCGAAAACGGTCATTCCAATGCCTGGTCGGGGTCGCGCTCGCGCCGCCATCCGGCTCTGCCGTTCCATGGCTATTGGTTTGACGATGGCTATTTTATTGTCGGCGCCAAGGGCGAATTTTCCAGCCTTCTTGGGGCCCAGTTGACCCATATCGGCACAACCCCGGTTGAGGAAATTTATACACTATTCCGTCCCTACTACGGTGGCGAGGATACCGGTTTCAAGGCATATGCCCTGCCGTTTTTGATGGAAAATGCCGCCTTCCTCCAAACCCTTGGCATTGTTGAAAACCCTGAGCTGGTTGAGGTTTCCCTGGTGCTGCCAAACGGTGAGGCGACCACGGTTTCGCTCAAGACGCTCCCGGCCAACCCGGACCGGCCACTCTTTTGGGCCAGAGGGTGGCTTTTGCCCGAAGGGTCGCTTCCCGGGGCGGGGGATTGGACGGCACTTTCAGACAGCGGCGCGGGCCAGCCGCTTTACCTGCAGCAGGGCGACCAGCCGTTTCATTTAAAACCACTGCCGGAAGTGAACGGTCTCTACGTCCAGTACCGGCAAAATAATGATGGCGACGGTTTCTCCATCAGTACATTTAATAGTCAAATCCGGGCCGCGATCCGCGATCTTTCCCCCGATGTTCTGGTGATAGATGCGCGCCACAACGGCGGTGGCGATTACACCATGACCGCCAAATTGATGTTTGACCTGCCCGGGCTTTTGCCCGAGGGCGCCCGGATTTATGCCATCACCGGCCATGACACTTTTTCTGCCGGGATCAGCTCGCTCGGGTTTCTTAAGGAAGCGGCCGGGGACCAGCTGACCATCGTCGGCCGGCGTATCGGCGATAGCCCCCTAAGCTGGGGCGAGACCAACGATTTTGTCCTGCCCAATTCCGGCATTGGCATGACCGCTGCGCGCGGGCTGCACGATCAGCTCAATGGCTGCTACGACTGGATCCAGTGTTATTGGACCGATTTTGATTACCCTAGCGCCGTTGGCTCGCTCGACCCCGATATTCCGGTGCCGTTTACCTTTGCCGACTATATCGCCAAGCGCGACGCCGCCCTGGAAAAAATCCTGGAAATTGAGGGGGTCAAATAAGCGGGTTCTTGATGAAATCTTCGCTTGACGATTTCGGGGTGCGGCCTTATGTTGCGCGCGCATTCACTTGCAGCGTGGGCCCGTAGCTCAGTTGGTAGAGCAACTGACTTTTAATCAGTAGGTCACAGGTTCGATCCCTGTCGGGCTCACCACTTTTTTCCAAATAAATTGAGAGTCTAGGCGGCGCGGGCGGCTTTTTTGCGCTCGTGCTCTTTCAGGAATTTTTTCCGGAGACGGATCGATTTTGGTGTCACCTCGACCAGCTCATCATCATTGATAAACTCCAGCCCGTATTCAAGGGTGGTCTGGATCGGGGTGGTCAAAACAATATTTTCATCGGTGCCGGCGGCACGAATGTTGGTCAATTGCTTGCCCTTCAGGGGGTTGACGGCCAGGTCATTACTGCGCGAATGGATGCCGACCAGCATACCTTCATAAACCTCTGTGGCATGGCCGATAAACAATTGGCCGCGTTCTTGCAGGTTAAAAAGCGCATAGGCCAGCGCCTTGCCGGTGGCCATCGCCACCAGAACGCCTTTGTTCCTTCCACCCAGCGCCCCCGGGACCCGGCGCCCATAATGATCGAAGGCGTGGTACATCAACCCGGTGCCCGATGTGGCGGTCAAAAATTCCGAGCGAAACCCGATCAAACCCCGGCTCGGGACCATATAATCGAGGCGCACCCGGCCTTTATTATCCAGCACCATGTCTTTCAGGTCGGCCTTGCGTTCGCCCAATTTTTCCATGATTGCGCCCTGGTGTTCAACCTCGACATCAACGGTGAGGCTTTCCCACGGCTCGCAAATTGCCCCGTCAACCTCTTTCAAAATCACCCGCGGCCGCGAGATCGCCATTTCATAGCCTTCGCGGCGCATATTTTCGATCAGGATTGCAAGATGCAATTCGCCGCGCCCGGAGACGACAAATTTGTCGGCGTCTTCGCCTTCCTCGACGCGCAGCGCGACATTATGGATCAATTCCTGCTTGAGGCGTTCACGCAGGTTGCGGCTGGTAACGTATTTACCTTCGCGCCCGGCAAAGGGGCTGTCGTTGACCTGGAAGGTCATGGTGATGGTCGGTTCATCGACAATGAGCGGCGGCAGCGCCTCAACCGCATCGGGCGGGCAAATGGTATCGGAAATATTTAATTTTTCCAGCCCGGTAAAGGCAATGATCTGGCCGGCCCCGGCCTCCTGCCATTCGATCTTCTCGAGGCCGTGAAAGCCAAAAATTTGAAGTATCCGACCTTTGCGGATTTTTCCCTCGGGATCGACCACACTGACCGGGGTGTTGCGTTCCAATTTACCGCGCTGGATGCGGCCAATGCCAATGATGCCGACATAAGACGAATACGACAGCGCGCTGACCTGCAATTGCAAAGGCCCTTCTAAATCCACATCAGGGGCCGGGACGTGATCAACAATAAGCTGGAACAACGGGTCCATATTTTCACTTGGGTCTGATAATTCCTTTTTGGCCCAGCCCTGGATCGCCGAGGCATAGATCACCGGAAAATCAAGTTGCTCGTCGCTGGCCCCGAGCCGGTCGAACAAATCAAAGGTTTGGTCAATCGCCCAATCGGGGCGCGCACTGGGGCGGTCGGTCTTGTTGATGACCACGATCGGGCACAGGCCCTGGGCCAGTGCCTTGGCGGTAACAAAGCGGGTTTGCGGCATCGGGCCTTCGACCGCATCGACCAGCAAAAGGACCGAGTCTACCATCGAAAGCACCCGTTCAACTTCGCCGCCAAAATCCGCGTGGCCCGGGGTGTCAACAATGTTGATGTGCCAATCGTGCCACCTGATCGCGGTATTCTTGGCGAGGATAGTGATGCCCCGTTCTTTCTCAAGTTCATTCGAGTCCATCACCCGTTCCTCGATCTTGCCAAAAGATTTGAGCGAGCCGGACTGGCGCAAAAGTTGATCAACCAGGGTGGTTTTGCCGTGATCAACGTGGGCAATAATGGCAATATTGCGAAGGCCTTGGGGTGCGGTTTGCATGAGCGTACGGGTGCCTGTGTTATCCAAAGGGGTTCCCCCCTTGGGTTGGGCAGGACAAGTGGTCTAATTGGAAGGGTTTGTCAAGGCCTGACGCCCAAAACAAAAACCCCGGTTCGGGAGCCGGGGTTTTGAAGTTTCTTTAAAGTGATTATTCGACCTTGGTGGTAATATAAAGGCTTGAGGATTCACAGTCGCTGGTAGCTGCCTCCCAGGCGTCCCGGACATCCTTGTTGACATCCGTATCCCACAAATCGTTGATCGCGCCGATAGTTGCAACATCGGGCGCATGGCCAACCCAATAAAATGTTCCGCGTTTGATGTCGGAAGCAAAAAGCGGGCTCATAAAAGAAACCCAAAAGCCTTCAATCCCTGCTTCGGCGAGAACCGCGTGAAAGTCTGACCCGATGGTCACCAGGTCGTCCATGGTTTTGCCTTCGGCCAGCGAACATTTGAAATATTCGTCGGCCCCGGCTACTGCCGGCTGGGTGGAAAAAACCACCCCGGCAATCCCCAGCGCCAGTGCAGTGGTCATTAATGTAAATTTGGTAAACATAGCCCCTCCTCAATTGATGTTTTGGTTTCACCAACAGAAAAAAGAACAAACCTCTATTTAAGGACTACAACCCCGAAACCACGCTGGTAGCACAAAAACGAAACGGCATAAAGGCAGGGGCTGTCTGTTGCCCTTCCTTGGCGAAACGCCTGGGTTGTGTTAGGGTGTAACCTGCATGGGAGAGAGCAATGTTTTCTGATACTAATCATGGTACCAGCCGTGAGGTTGTGTCGACGTTGGTTAAATCAGCGTTAGGAGTTTTGGGTGCTGTGCTGGCTGGACAGGCGTTGGTTTATTTGTTGATTCAAAACCTACCCTAGAGTTAAACCGACAGCCCCGGTTGCCGGGTCTAAAGGGTTCCAAGGAATTCCAGCACCGCGTCTATTCCACCCTCATCCGCCAAGTCATTGTGGCCGGTATTTTCAATCATTTTCAAAGTTTTGGGCTCATTGGCGGCCTCAAACAGAGCCACCGATAAATCGGGGGGAATAATCCGGTCGGCCGTGGCGTACACCACCAGCACCGGGGCGCTCACATTTTGGATAGGCGCCAGGGAATCGAACCTGTCCTTGATCAGAAACTTGACCGGCATGTACCAGTAATGGTGCTGTCCGGCGGCGGCAATCGAAGTGTATGGGGATTGCAGCACCAGCGCGTGGGGCGAATATTCCGCTGCCAGGGCAACTGCGATGCCGGTGCCCAGCGACATCCCGAAGAACACCAGATCCCCCTCGGGAATTCCCAACCCCTTCAAAAATTCGGTGGCGCCCCGGCCATCGGCCTTGAGGCCGGCTTCGGATGGCGCCCCAGGGTTGCCGCCAAAGCCCCGGTATTCAACCAGCAAAACCCCATACCCGGCCTCAATCAGGGGCCGGGCGATCCAGGAATGATTGAGAAGGTTGCCGGCGTTGCCGTGAAAATAAACGATTGTCGCCTTCCCGGTTGCCGCTGGCTTATACCAGCCGTAAATCTCCAGCCCATCACTTGCCGCAAAGCTGACTACTTCCATGTCGGGGAAGCCCGCCACAGCCGGGGCCGGTTTTGAAGTGTCGGGAAAGTACAACAGATTGCTTTGGTAAAAATAAAGCCACGCCACCATAATCGAATACACCAGGGCGCCGATCAATACGCTTGAGAACAGAAATTGTTTCATGCGCCAATCTCAAGGGTTTGAAA
>SMXR01000075.1 GCA_004356215.1 Alphaproteobacteria bacterium
GGCCGAATCCATAGCCATAAAAAAGAGTCGTAAACATAAGGCTACCTGACAGATAGACGGTCAGGGCCATTTTCCCGAGGTTTTCCAAGGGCCGCAGGACCGGTAAGTATTTGCGACCCTGGGCCAGGAGAACGATTCCCGCGGCATATCCCAGTGCCAGAGCCGTCGAGCCGTAAACAAACAGGATATCCCCAAGAAACTGAATCCCGGTGGGAGAGGTATTTTCTCTAAACACCGCATAGCCAAAATGAAAACCAAGCAACCATTCGGCAATCGCGCTAATGATGCCAACACCCAGACCCCAGTAAAGCGCCTTACGTATCCAAGGTAGATGTTGCGGGATGTCGTGAAGAATCCGCCGCCGGCCCACGTAAAGCCCGAGTAAAAACATTGCGAATCTTGGGAGGCTTGACTCGGGACCGAGCGGATTTCGCCAGATCTTTCGTAGCACAGACGTGGCGTTTTCCTTAATCACATCGCTGACTGTGCCCAGATATGGATGCCCCTCTCTCCGCTCAGCCAAAGAGGGCTCCGCTTCTGTAGAAAGCTCCGGAATGCCCTGATCGGCCGAGACAATAGCGTTCCCCACCGGAAAGACCGCAAGGAGCAGGACAGCCAGAACCAGCAGAAAGCGGGTATCTAATTTGCGGAATGCAAGAAGCACAATTCCGAGCGCCGCAAACTGTGCCAGTATGTCGCCGTCATAGAACAAGGTGTGTGCCATTCCAATAAACAGGAGGATGACCAAACGTCTGAAAAAGAACCCAAGTGCACCCGCGGCTTGTGTCTCCGCCTTGATCATTTGCAAGGCAAACCCAAATCCGAACAAGAAGGAAAACAACCGCCAGGATTTCGTTTCGAAAACAGAATGCATCACCGTGAAAGAGATACGGTCGAAGAGGCCGTCCCATTCCAGGGAATAGGCGCCAAAGTTATACATATTGACCAGCAGTACTCCGAACAGGGCAAATCCCCTGACCATATCGACAGACGTTATGCGGGCTCTCGGGTCGGTTGGACCGATGCGTGCGGCGATAGGCATAGATGCCATAATCTACCCAAACAGGCAGGTGATCAATCTCATTATTCAGAAGGTCGTCCCGAGCAGATACAGATATGCACCACTAGACGTCCGCTTTTGACCCAAAGCGGACCTCGGCCTGTTCAAGAAATTCAAATATTCTCCGAATTGTGCTATCTTTCAACTCGGGTAGGTGGGGATCATGGGTACCCAGAGCATCTGGCGGGAGATCAAGGGTGGTTGGCTCTTTGACCCGGAAAAGCTGCGCCCGCCTGTATCTACCAGCGCCAAGGAATAGATGCCACACAGAGTAAGGAGAAGATGATGAAGCGGTGTTCATTTGTTATTTTCTTATGTTGCCTGACGCTCATTGCCGGTGCAGTTCACGCTCAGGAGGCGGAACAATCCGAACGCGAGGCGATGTACTACCGCTACCTGGAGTTCGCCTCCTACGTCAAAGGCGGCTCGGTCGAACCCCACTGGATGGTTGATGGCAACAGCTTCTGGTACGCCGAGGGCGCGCCGGCCAATACCGTCATCTACAAGGTGGATCCGAGGGCAAACACAAAGACGCCCCTGTTCGACAGCGCGCGTCTGCGCCAGGCGCTTACTGCTTTGCTAGGGCATGAGCCGCCATATAAAGGAGTTCCTTTCGAGGAATTTGCTTTCGTAGAGGGGGGGAAGGCGGTCCAATTCGCTGTGGAAGATAAGGAGTATGTGCTCCAGCTTGAAACCTACGCGATCACTCGATTGCCTGCCTTAGAAGAAGAGGAGAAAGTCCGGCTGGTCCCGCAGGTCATCTTGAAAGACCCGGCGGGCCACCCGCTCCTATTGGAGTTGTTTTCCCCCGACCGCCGCTGGCTCGCTGGCGTCAGGGAGCACAACCTCTGGCTGCGCTCCACCTACGACGGCCGCAGCGTGCAGATTACCACCGACGGCATTAAAGACTACGAATGGGACTTCCAGAGACAAGGAGCCAAGTGGTCACCGGACAGCTTCAAGCTGGCGGTGAAGAAGTTAGACTACCGCAAGGTGCCGAAGATCCCCGTCGTCCACTGGTTGCAACCGACCGCGGAGGTGGATTGGGTACGCCCGGAGTCGAGTTTCACGACGACCAAAGCGGGCGCGCCCTTGCCCCGTACCGAACTCTTCGTCGTGGATATCCTCTCCAAACGACAGGTACGAATCGACACCGGCAAGGAACTCGATCAGCACCTACACATCGTCGGGTGGTGGCGTGACGGGTCGGAACTGCTTTTCCTCAGGGCCAACCGCGAGTTAAAAAAGGTGCAGTTGATGGCGGCTAACCCCGTGAACGGATCCACACGGGTGATCCTCACCGAGACGCAAAGGACGTTCGTATCAGGAATTGAACTCTTCTTTGCTGTTAAGTCGATGTTTTCGCAGGTTGAAGATAAAAACAAATTCATTTGGATATCTGAAAGGGGCGGTTGGGATCACCTCTACCTGTACGACAGGGACGGGAACCTTATCCGGCAGCTGACGAAAGGCGACTTCCCGGTTGTGAGAATTGAGGCGGTGGACGAGAAGAGAGGTTGGGTCTACTTCACTGCGCACGACGACAGAAGCCGTCCCTACGATACTCACTTGTATAGAGTGAGCCTGGAAGGGAAGGGGTTTGCGCGCCTCACTGAAGCCCCTGGCCAGCACGTGATTCAATTCGCCCCGTCGAAGGAATTCTTTCTGGATACGCACTCCAGTCCGGACCGGCCGCCGGTGGTAGAATTGAGGACCGCCGATGGCGAGCTGTTACAAACACTATCGCAAGCGAATATTGATGCGCTCAAGGACCTGGGGTGGAGACCGCCGGAAGAGTTTGTGGTAAAGGCAGCCGACCAAAAGACCACCCTCTACGGGGTTCTCTACAAACCCTTCGACTTCGACCCGACCAAGAAGTACCCAGTTATCGAGGTCATTTATGCTGGGCCGCATGTCGCTGTGGTGCAGCGCACTTTCGTCCCTCAGAATGCAGCTGCAAACGCGCTGGCACTGGCCCAGTTGGGATTTATCACCTTCATGGTGGATGGCCGCGGGACCCCGGAGCGAGGAAAGGAGTTCCAGGACTTGGTCTACGGAAACATCGGTCGTCATGAGATTCCTGACCATGTGGCGACGCTCAAGCAGTTAGCCGAGAAACGCCCCTATATGGACCTGGGGAGGGTGGGAATAACTGGTCACTCATTTGGTGGTTACTTGACCATTCGTGCCCTATTGCTTGCTCCCGATGTCTATCACGTTGGTGTTGCCAGTGCTCCGGTGGTGGACCCGTATTATGGGAATGCTATGGAGGTATATCTGGGTCTGCCGCAGAACAATAAAGAAGGATATGACTACGCCTCCAATCTCCGGTTGGCGAGGAACCTCAAAGGCAGGCTGCTCCTCATCGTCGGCACCCTCGACGCCATTACGTTCTCTTCGATCATGAAGATGTCGGAGGCGATCATCCGAGCGGGCAAGCCCTACGACCTGTTAGTCATGCCAGAGCAGGACCACTTCCCTTCGGGAACAAGCGGAAGGTACTGGAACGACGCCACCCGTTGGTACTTCCAGGAGCACCTGAAGCCGTAGCTGCCGGAGCCGCAAGATGCTACTGATCTCTAGCGAGTCGCATTCGGTGTCGATGTCCGCTTTTGGCTAATAGCGGACTCTTTTGGGGCCCCAAAGCATTAAATGAGACTAATTTCCCCAAGCCGGGGTAGCGTTAGGGTACTCAGGCGGGTGCCTAATATTTTCTGAAAACCAAACGCCCTTAAATATGATAAACTGAGGTGGCGTAGGAGGGTTTAGATGACCACAAATAAAAAGCTCACAGACAAGGAAACCTCCAAAGGAGTGAAAGAAATTTATCTTAAAATTTCCTCCCGATGGGTCAGCCTTTCGTTGCCTTGGGTGGTGGGCGCGACCCTCCTCAGCCTTTGGTTTCTAACTTATGATTGGTTGCTGACCCTGCTCCTTGCTGCAGCCATCTCTGGCCCCCCTATGGTGGCCTACCTGTTAATAAAAAAATTGAGGAACCTTGTCCTTGTTGACAACCTATTGGTTTTAGAAAGAATAGTGGCCTATGTAATTTTGGCCATAGGTTTTGCCTTTTTGTATATGATTCTCTATCTTTTTTAGGGAGTTTTAATGCAATCAAGCGTGTGTGTTCCCGATAATTCAGGCAATAAATAGCCACTTTCCCAAAGTTTAAAGGGCTACAAAGCAACACTATAGGGATTTGGGTCCCCTATTCTTTGGGGGGGGTGTTAGGAGGGTGGTTCCATCCGGGACAGGAGTCCCATACCTCTCCATCCAAGACCTCAATACCAGCCAGAAAACTTTGCTGAAAAAAATTATGAAAAATTTCTGTGGAGAGTGTTTAATGGGATCCGTTGACCCTTCCTACGCGTGAACAAAAAAATGTCACTGTTTAATTAAAATTGTATAGGTTTAGTGTTGGTATTGACCCCTACCGCTTCCCCATCGAAATATATTAAGCTTGCACCCCCTCTCCCCGCCATACCACCCCACGCGCACGCAAGAACGGGGATTCCCTTTTTATTTTTACGGCAATCGGTGCTGGGCTGGCCGCTGGGATCGGGGCAATTGGGATTGCATTCATTGTGACTCTGTTTTTCAATTTTATTTTCCTTCTTCTTTGGGACCTGGATTACGGGGCCGAGAGTGCTGAAAAATATATGAACCCCAGCGACACCAAAGACGACCTGGAAAAATTGGTAGCTAAAGGTAGTAGGCCCCGGGGTTCGAAAAAAGTTTAACCGGCACCCAAAGGGAAGCAGAAACCAGTCCCATTAACGTGAAAATGCCATTCGGTTTGTTTTGTCACAGTTAAGGGGTATTTTTTTGTTTGCTCCTTTAAGCCTGATCCGCGTTACATATCAATTTGGATCCTGAACCCGAAGGTATTAACATTGTTGGCACCGTCCGGTCCATTGGCCGGGACCAGGAAAGCCTGGGTAATTTTGGAACGCGAAAAATCGAAAATCAATTTAATATGGTTATCCAGCCACCAGTTAACCCCGGCAATAAATGTTCCCTGGATACCCCCAAAAATGCCGCTGTCTACCAGGTCAATATAATCATAGCGAACTGCCACCTGAACTGCCCCGGTTCCCCCCTTCCAGACAGATTTTATTCCCTCCGGCCTGGCATAAATCCCGTATTTAGGAAGATAGCCATTTTTCTCCCCGGTTAAAAAGTAGGTGGCAGTAATATGCCAGCCCCAAAATGTCGGGTTAGCTTGCCCGGGTAAGGGGCTCGTCAGTGTGGTTTTTTGAAAACCGACTTCACTCACCAAGCTAAAAGGACCTTTAAACACACCACCCTCAAGACCAAAGAAAATTGTTTTACTAGCAATCTCCCCAGTGTTGATTAATACCGGGGCTTGACGCTGAAAAGGCTGTGCGGAAAAAATGAACTCCTGATTGTTTTCTTGAATTTCCTGGGCCGTAATGCTGCCCGCCAGGTGGACATACCCATCTTCAATGGGGATTGCCCGGTTTACCCTTGCGGCGATTGTATTGCTGGGAGAAGAAAATTTTGAGTTATCCCCCTTGCCCTTGCCAAAACCAATTTCAAACATCCCAAGTTCATCGGTTTTGGCTAGGGATATACCCCATTTGCGGCCCAAGTTAAAGGCCCCGTACAAAGCCGCCCTCTCCATAAACGGCAAAACCGCTAAACCCGAAGCTCGTTCCATTGGATTAGCAAATCTATAATAGCCTAACTTGATATCTGCCCAACCCCGCCATTCTACATATAGGTCCTGAGTTTTTTCAGCAAAATCAAATTCAAACTTGAAGAAAACAAAATTTCCAACCCGGCCCGCAAAACCTATCCTCACAGCCCTGAAGGTTGAGGAATTTATGTCTATTATCCGGTCGGAATTTTTTATTACGGCATAATCCCAGTAAACCCGTCCATACATTTGGGCCTCAAATTTTCCATTTTTGAAGGAAACCACCGGACCCGGCTCCCAGGTTACAGTAAACCTTTTTATAACCGGGACATTTCCCAAAACCCGGTGGGATTGCAAAGAATCTTCTTTTTGTGTGTCGGCGGGGGGTCTTGAAGGGGTTTGTTCTTTTTCCTGACTGGAAGATTGTTCTGCCGGCAGACCAAAAACCGGTTGGCCCATCGCAACCAAAAGGAACATGGTCAACCCTGACCATAAATATTTGAAATTAAAATTCATTTCGGTCTTTTTAATCCCTCCTGAAAAACTCACCCAGTTGGTCGTTGCACCAAAGCTTTCTCGGGGAAAACAAAATTTTCTAACTGGGCTAACCCTAAACCACCAAGGAAACCTAAAATTGTTAAAGAAATGATCGCCTTAGACTTTTACATTTCAGGAAGGAGGTTTCTTGACACTTTGCGACAACCTTAATTTATCTGGATAACCCTAATTTTTTTTTCCTTTGTCGCAAAGTGTCAAGAAAATGATCTTGGTTTGACTTAAGTTTTATTGGATGGCGTTTTTCTAAACCATCAAAAATGGCGTTTTTCTAAACTATCAAAAGAGGGGAAAGATTATGCGTACCATCAAACTGGCATTTCTGGGCACCGTGGTGGCGTTGCTGGGTGGCCTGGCATTTACATTTTCAGGTCCCGCGATTCCGGCTGGCAGCCCGGTTAGTGACCCGACAGGAACCGCGCCTGATCGCTACGTCTACTATCCCGGGACTGAGGCACTGGAAGAGGGTGAAATCCGGATTATCGCCTGCGGTTCCGGCATGCCGGATCAGCGGCCGGCCCAGGCTTCGGCCTGTTTCCTGTTCGAATTGGGCAATGGCGACAAATTCATCTTTGATATTGGTTCCGGATCAATGCGCAACATCGCCCGCCTGATGATCCCCTATGAGTTTCTCACCAAAGTCTTTCTCAGCCACCTCCATACCGACCACTGGGGCGATCTGAATTCTCTTTGGGCTGGCGGTTGGACTGCCGGGCGCCCGGTACCTCTTGAAATCTGGGGGCCTTCCGGGGCAACGGAAGACATGGGAACCGCCTACGCGATTGAACATTTCCTGAAGGCCTATAACTGGGATAAAACGACCCGCAATTTCAAGATAACCCCGGTCCCAGGGCAGATCACCGTACATGAATTCGATTACAAACAGGTCAACGAGGTTGTTTATCAGGAAAATGGTGTAACAATCCGCTCAATTCCTGCAATTCATGCTGGTGATGGCCCGGTCAGTTTCATTCTCGAGTACGCCGGGCTCAAAGTCATTTTTGGTGGTGATACAGCACCGAACAAATGGTTTATCGAGTACGGGAAAGATGCGGATCTTATAATCCACGAAGCCTTCAACCCGCCCGGTGTGTTCGTGACGTTGGGCAATCAGCCACCTCAGCTTGCCTGGCGGGCCTGTTGTGCATTCCACACCTCTGGACCATCATTTGGCAAAATCATGAGCACCATTAAACCCCGGCTTGCCATCGCCTATCACTCCATGCTGGACCTGGGAACTCAGCAATACAACACCTACTATGATGGCATCCGGTCAACCTATGATGGCCCGCTGTCAATTGGCGCGGACATGATGGTTTGGAATGTTACAAAAGATAAGATCACCGAACGCATGGCGGTTGCCACCAAAAACGCCTGGGCTGTTCCAGGCACTACGCAACAGCCACCACCACAGCCAGGCATACCCGACCCAATGAGCGACTTCATCAAGGGTGGTGAATGGGGCCCGGGTTTCAATGCCCAAAACAAGCTGCTGGATGAGTTTTCAGAACGCTACAACTTGCAGGAACAAGACTGGCGACCTGCGGAAGTCTGGTACAAGCCAGAAGAAGATGATGAAGAAAATTAATACAATTTCACCGTGACCAACAGGTTCTTAGTAATAGCATTATTAATCTGTATCAGCCCGTTGCTTTGTGCGCGGGCTGATATGATTAATCTGACTGGCGCGGAGAAAAGCCCGACGATTGCCGAGTTCTACGTGAATACTGATCATGTCAGGATGGTGCTCGAAATAGGTCAGCGGGACCGGGACACAATTTCGGTAGAGGAATTTGTGATAGAAGCCGATGGGCAAAAACTTACGCCTGATATACAAGTGTCTGAAATCCGGCCTAGGAAACTTCGTTTAAGTCGCCTGCCAAAACCTCCCGTCGGCCCAGTCAGTAAAGAGGTTCAATATCTCGAAGTTTTATACCCCTTCAAGGGTCAGCCAAACCAGATAACCTTCAACCCCCCCCAGGAAAACGGTTACACAAAATCCACCATCGGGTTTGTCACCTTTCACGAAGGTCTACCGATCCATGATTTCCGGTTCCTCGGTCAACCCGCCACGCTAAACCTCAACTGGGAGGATCCATGGTACAGCTGGTATAAAAGCGTCAACCTCAAACGCCACCACAAAGATCCGGTCTTTGCCTTTCTCTATGTTGA
>SMXR01000010.1 GCA_004356215.1 Alphaproteobacteria bacterium
AAAGGACATTACCGTTTTCTCACCATAAAACCCGGGGCTTATCCTGTAGATGAGAACTGGTCGCGGCCGCCGCATATACATTTCAAGGTGGCCAAACGCGGCCATCATGAACTGACGACCCAGATGTTTTTTGAAGATGAACCTTTGAATGAAGTTGATGCCCTGTTCCTTGCACTGACAAAAGAGGAACGCGAGAGCGTCGTCGCCAAGCAGGAAATGGGACAGACAAAGGACGGCGAAGAAGCCATTCACCTTCGGTTCGATATTGTATTGAAAAAGGCGTAGGCCGGACGAGTTTTAACGACAAAATTAAGCGTTTAAAATTTCCTAGTCCTTGGAAAAACCTGACTTTTGAGCACAAGGATACTGACGCCCAAGGCGGCTAAAACCTCCGGCACCATCTTTTCTTCTGATTTTAAATCCTTACTTGCGGGCGTGTTCCAAGGCGATAGTCATGGCCTCGCCTGGATCTGCCAAAATATCAGGTTTGACCCCAACGCCTTCAATTCGTCCGCTATGAAATGAGTAATAATCCGCAATGGGTAGGTAAAGGTGGTAGCCACCGGGCACGTCATACATTTTTTGGGAAAGCATTTCCCCTGCCGAAACTTCACCAATCAGGATCGCCCGGCCTGATGCCTGCAATGCATCTGCGGCTATCTCGGCGGCGCTGGCTGTCTGGTGATTTAGGAGTACATAAACCGGCCCTTTAAATCCCTCTGCCTCGGGCTCAAAACGAATTCGGGTAAGGGTATTGGTCTGAACATATGCCCAAAAGGAACTGATTGTCCCCTCCTGCCATGGTTCGACCGCCAGTGCATCGGCCAGGGTCGGTGCCCGATCCATTTCAGAGTTCCACCGTTGACCAATAAACCCGCCAGCATCAAGGGGCTCTTCAATAATATGCTGGACAAGTGGTATAATTGCAAAAGCGCCACCGGGGTTATTACGCAGATCAATAATGAGCGCCTCGGCATTCTTTTCCAAAATGACATCGTAAGCAGCCTCGATTTCCTCAATGGTGTCGAGACCCATCATGGTTTTAACCGTCAGGAGTGCAATGTTTTCATTCCAGCTCAGGGTCGCGCCACCGCCACCGATACGAAGTTGATCCAGATAGGCCGCGGTATCCTCGGCACTTTGCCGGGCCTTTTGCAATACAACATGCGAAAATGGGCCATCGCGCCAAATCTCGGTGAAGCCAATTAGGAATTCCTCTTCCGAGGTGGCTGTATCGGCAAGTTTAAGTATATTTTCTTCCGTCCTCAGATACCCTTCGGTCTCCAACTCTGATGGATCATAGTGATTTTCCCGCATCGTCAAATTGATAGCCTGGGCTAAAGTCTTTAAGTCCACTTCATCGCTTGGCTGGGCGCTGGCCGGCGATATCATTATTAACAGGGATAGAATTATCAAGCTCGAACGGAACATTGGCTTCTCCTTTTGTTGCTTTTGCATTTCTCACTTGATGCACCCGGGTTCTCTTTAGATGCAAAAAAAATAACATAGATGAAAAAAAATAACTTTTGCAAAATATTTGCAATTTTTTGCCCAAACATCTGATAGGTTTTAGGTTGTCTTAATGCAGGCTAATTTGCCTGCTGGCGCAGGTGATAGCATTCGCCATCGAAATCCTTGAAAATCTTGTCGGCAAAGGGGTGGATGATCCGCTCCGGGTTTTCCGAGGATTCAAGATTTTGTTCAGCGACATAGGTGGAATGAACCGCATTGTTGACCAACACGTGATACCAGGGTTCATCCTTCGGCGGCCGCGAAAGCGCTACCTCGCGGTACCATTCCTCAGTTCCCTGGAAGGTGGGATCAGCGTCGTAAACAACGCCGGTGTAATCAAACAGCTTGTGGTGAATGATTTGCCCGACCCGGAATTTTGCTTCATTTTTTAACATCGCGGCCGCCATACTATCACAATCTTTATCAGGGGAAAACCGCCAGGCGCCCTGGACAAAAGAAATTCCGGGCCATTGCTTTTAATTGCCTGGCTTACGGCGCACTCCGTCCCAGGCAAAAACAAGGGTACTGTGGGCGTATTCGACTACAAACGGCACGCCATTGCCGGGCTCCACCGCAATATAATAGGCGCCGCCCCATTCATCACGTCCGGGGGGATACCAATCCTCAGCATCAATATTGTACCAGTTGACGGTCACTTCCCAGACCTCAATCACCTCGCCGGTGATAACCTCGTAGGGTATTTTCCCGGTGACCACGACTTCCATCCAGTAGGTGGATTTGAGGGTGGGAATAACCGTCGGTAGGGTTTCCCGGAAGCCCTTCTCAAGGGGAAGGGTGGCAATCACCAGCCCGACGATGAAGCCGTCAAACATTGGCATCGGCAATTCCTGGTGGAAGGGTATTTCGGTACCGTCCGCCAACAAATAGTGACCGGTAACATCGATTGGCCCGTACTCCAGTTCTATTTCCACCGGAGCGCCTTCGGGGCCGTTCTCCAGGGTTCGTGTGAAATGGAGCGGCTGGAAAGTGCTGAAATCAAAGGTTCGTATTGCGGTTCCCTTTTGGTCGCTATCCGTGGGGCGAATAATCTGGGTGTGCCGCCAACGCCCGTTTTCATCCACCTTCAGGGTTTCCTCGGCCGATCCGGTAATCGCCCAATCACTTTCTTCATCATCTCTCGTATGCCGGACCCATACTGCATGATAAGGAGAAAGTTTTCCGGTATCGACAATCCGGGACCCGACCGGGGTGGTATAGGCTAACTCAGGCGCCGGCGCTTTTTCTTCTTCGGCGGCAGCATAAGGAACCCAAAACAGAAATAATAAGGCTAATGAGAGGGCTTTCGCCCCTGATAGGTATGTCATTTTATCACCCGCTGTCGTTTTTTATTTATTTGATTGGCCCCAGTCTGGGCGTTTGTTTATTGCCTGTCAAACTTGGGTCCCTGGTGAAGCGGCTAAAAAAACCAAAAAGGCCGCCAGGCAAATGCCCGCGGCCCTTCGGCTTTGGCCCCATAAAGGGCTTAACTACACTTCAATTCCTTGCGGACCTTAAGGTGCAGCTGAATCCATTTTACCGGAAATCGTGTTGAAAATATTATTCAACGATGTTCCGAGCGCCTGCATGGCGATAATGGCAGCAACCGAAATCAGAGCGGCAATCAGGCCATACTCAATAGCGGTGGCGCCTTCTTCGTCCCTGCGCAGTTTTCTAATCAATTTAAACATAGGTTTCACTCCAGCTGTAACGTTTTAGTCCCTTAAATATAGTTGGTATTACTTACTATAAGGTTAAAAGCCGAAAATTGGCTAAAACCTGGGGTTGTAATGCTAAAAATACCAAATCTTGCCAAATTCAACCACCCCACTCCCCAGACGTTACATCTGGGGCCGCCAAATCAAATTTTCCTCGTGCCGGGCAAAATGGTTACCTTAATTCTTACAGCCCTTTAAGGTGAGGATGAATCAAGTTTTCCGGAAACGGCGGTGAACATGTTGCTCAGCGACGTGCCCAGAGCCTGCATGGCGATAATCGCGGCAACCGAAATCAGAGCGGCAATCAGGCCATACTCAATAGCGGTGGCGCCTTCTTCGCCTTTGCGCAATTTTCTCATCAGTTTAAACATTGTCTAAACTCCTGTTGTTAACCCTTTAACGCTGACATAAATTTCCTGTTCAGGCAAGGTTATTTTAAAACCGGACAAGTCTTTGATATTACATTCTGAATCAAAGCGTTTATAGCTAAGAAATTCTGAAATATTCCGTTGTAATAAACACTGGAAAGCAAATAAATAATTTTATGGCCTCGTTTTTTCTTGAGGCAACTATTTTATAACTGTTAAAAGGTTTCCATGGTTACGGAAATTCTGGAAGCCCTACTCAAAGCGGCGCTCCCTCTCGGGGTGTTCTCCTTTCTTATGTTTCGCTGGTCGTTGAAATCCGGCCGGCTTCAAGGGGGCAAAGGCCACCGGGCGCTTAGGGTGGAAATGAAAGCCTTGAGAAAAACCGCAAAAAGTAAAAAGGCCAAATCACGCAACCCGCTCCACAATAAATGGATGAAATTTGGCGGCGGGTTTTACGGCCTTGTCGGCCTGTGGACCTTCCTGGTGATCGAGGTTTTGGAAATTTATGACTTTATCACCGGGTATGAAGGCATGGATAGCCTGGTGGAAACCATCAGCGCCACCTCGTTTATCGGGTTAGGTATAGAATTTTTGGTCAATTCCTTCAAAAATTTCATTACCGCCATCATCTGGCCAGGATACTGGAACGGGGCGCTGGACAGCCAGCGAATTTGGATTTGGGCGATCATGGCTTACGCCGGGTACCGGATTGGGTTGAAGATTGCCTTGCAGCTGCAGCCGGAAAAACCTCCCCCTGAGGAATAATATTCAACCACGGGACTAGTAGGGTCAGAATTTGACTGGGCAGCTGACCACGGTGCCCCCCATCAGGAACAACAGGCCGAGTGAGACTGCCAGATGGCCGCTGCCGGTGAGCTTTTTCTTGGCCCCCCTGAACGCCCACAGGATGGCGTAGATCGGAAGCATAAATACTAGGTAGAAAGTGGCATCTAATGCATTGTCATCAAGGGTGCCCCCGGACCCGCTCTCCGGCATAGCGCGGCCCATCAAAAGATACCCCGCGAGGATAATTCCCACAAAAACCAGGTTGAGCCACTCGCGCCCGGGACCGATCAACATGTTGGAAAAGATGTAGCCGAAAAAGGCCGTAAACAGGGCCTCGGTAGAGCTATTACCGGTTGAAGCCAGAATTATCGCGACGATGGCCCAGATCGCCAGAAGCAGATAGTTTATTTTTATATTTCTGATTGCCATTTGTTCCTCCACGGGAACGCATTGGCTATTATAGCATATTAGACGCGAAAATCAGCCTTCGGGTCTTTCAAAAAATGTCGGGTCAATTTCACCGTTATGGATAATCTCCTCAACCTGGGTGGTCTGGGCCAGCTCACCGGTATCGATATCGCGTTTTTCGTCATAGAATGAATAAACAACGCCGCCGATCGTCCTGAAATCACTATAAACGGTTTCAAACCGCTGGATCGTATCATCAATATCCGGATGCAGGGCAACATCGTCACGCTGGCGGATTCTTAGACCGGTTTCACTATCGAGGAAGTAGTGAGTAACATAGTCATTTGCAAAAGTCAGATCAACTTTTTCATAAGATAGCCCGGCGATTACCTCACTTCCCAAATAACTAACTGTAACCCCCAAGTCCGCCATTTCACTTAACCCGTAAAGATTTTTAATAATTCCAATGCGCAAGATTTCTTCACCCGCCTCAGTCATGCCAGCCACAGTGCCGTCGCCAAACATTTGCCAGCCGCTTTCACCATCAAAAGCTTCGGTCAAAACCCGTTGGCCATCAGCAAAAATATCAATCCTCATCTTGCCATCCCGGGTAGCGACATATTC
>SMXR01000076.1 GCA_004356215.1 Alphaproteobacteria bacterium
ACAATAAATCCGACAGGATTGATGATCAGCGCTGAACCGGCGGCAACTTGAGGCGCCGATGTGGTAAAAAAGGCCGTGTAAAAAATGTAAGCAATAAAGATGAAAAACAGAGTGCCAATGATGCTTTTCACGGTCTGGATTATTTTCCAGGTATTTTTCAGAATTATTTTTAAATTATCCATGTCTAAATTCCTGCTCTCGCTGCCCTGAATGTCTGGTTTATATCATTTATGGTTGCCAAAACCTAAATCAAGTTTTTGTGGCTTTAATCAAGTCTTTAATGTCATGAAATTTTACCCGGGGGATATCACCGCTTGCCGCTTGTTCTTCGGCCGCCTCAATTTTTTTCCAATCCTGAAATGTCACAACTTCAAGCCCGCGGTCTTTGATCAGGGCATCAAGGCCGGCGCGGCCCTCTTTTCCCGAAGGTTTCTCTCCTTTGAGAATTTTTGCGGCAATTTCGTGGCCGTCAGGCCGATTGGTGCCGATGGTGCCGGTCGGGCCGCGGCGTGCCCAGCCGGTGGCATAAAGGCCATTCTCAATTTTGCCCTCATCATTAACAAACTTGCCGCCCCGGTCATCAAAAGGCGCGCCATCTAGCGGGATGCTTTGATAGCCAATGCACGGGATGACCATCTGGCATTCAATCTCAAAGGTTTCGCCGGTTCCGATACACTTGGCGTTTTCATCAACCCGGGTTTTTTCCAGTCTTATCCCAGTGACCCTGTCGTCTCCCAGGATTTCGACCGGCATCGCATAAAATTTGATGTGCAGGGCTTTTTTGCTTTGATCGGGTTTGTTCATGGCAAAGCTTTGCAGATGAATGAGGTTTTTACGCACCGCAAGGTTTAGGCCGGCCATTTGGTCTTCCGTCAATTCCGGCAAATCTGCCCCAGAGGTCAGGGCCACACAGTTTTCCAGTTGACCCATCTCGCCCACTTCCTTTGGGGTAAACTTGGCCTCCAATGGTCCGCGGCGGCCCAAAATCCAAATGTCTTTCAAGGGGCTGTTATGGATAACCTCGGCGGCATAAGGGGCAAGGTCGGATACGGCCATCTCTGCCGGTGTTTTGGCCAGGACGCGGGCAACATCAACAGCAACATTGCCATTGCCGATGACCGCGACTGATGTGATATCCAGATCAAGCTTAAGATCGGCAAAATCCGGATGAGAATTATACCAGCCGACGAAAGCAGCCGAACCGATGACCCCGGATTTGTCATTGCCGGGGATCCATAATTTACGATCTTTGGGTGCGCCAACGGCAACAACCACGGCATCATAAAGTCCGCGCAATTCGGCCAGTGTTACATCTTTGCCCACGTCCAAATTGCCAATAAAATGAATGGTGTTGCCAAGGGCGGTTTTCTCATAGCGGCGGAAAACTCCCTTGATAGACTGGTGATCAGGCGCCACCCCACCCCGGATCAGGCCATAAGGCGTGGGCAGTTTGTCGATGATATCAACCCGGACATGGTCTTCGACGGCCAGGTTTTCGGCGGCATAATACCCCGCCGGCCCAGAGCCGATGATACAAACATGCAAAAGGGCTTGATTTTTATCAGCCATAAATTCTCCGATATTTCCTACCTACGCGCATTTTTTGCAGTTTTGAACAGGGAAAACTCAAAAACAAGCCCAATTATAGGAATTTTTCTTTTAAGTTTTTTTAATAAAAATTTTAACCCCCACTTGACTCAGAAGCTCAAATGCCCCACATCAACCTCAGAAATTAGCACTCTCTATTGTAGACTGCTAAAAATTTAAAAATTAACCCACTAAAATGAGGAAAAACTATGAAATTTCGTCCCTTACATGACCGTGTAGTGGTTCGTCGCATTGAAAACGAAGAAAAAACCGCTGGCGGCATTATTATTCCTGATACCGCCCAGGAAAAACCCAGCGAAGGCGAAGTCATTGCCGCTGGCCCCGGTGCCCGAGGCGAAGATGGCAAAGTTGTTCCGCTTGATGTCAAAGCCAAGGACCGGGTTCTGTTTGGCCAATGGTCGGGCAGCGAAATCAAGGTTGACGGCGAAGAGCTGTTGATCATGAAAGAATCCGACATCTTGGGCATTATCACCAAGTAAACAATTCAAACCATAATTTTATTAACAGAGGAATTTAAAAATGGCTGCAAAGGAAGTAAAATTTCACGCCGATGCCCGTGATCGCATGATGAGGGGTATCGATATTCTAGCCAACGCCGTCAGGGTTACGCTTGGCCCCAAGGGCCGCAATGTAATCCTGGACAAATCCTTCGGCCCCCCCCGGATTACCAAGGACGGGGTTGCCGTTGCCAAAGAAATAGAGCTTAAAGACAAGTTCGAGAACATGGGCGCCCAAATGCTTCGCGAGGTTGCTTCAAAAACCAATGATGAGGCAGGCGATGGCACCACCACCGCCACCATACTGGCCCAGGCGATTGTTCGCGAAGGCCTGAAATATGTGGCTGCCGGGATGAACCCGATGGACCTGAAAAGGGGTGTTGACCTTGGCGTTACCGCAATTGTCAAGGCTCTGGAGAAAGCTTCAAAGCCGGTTCCGGGCTCCGCTGAAATTTCCCAGGTTGGCGCTATTGCCGCCAACGGCGAAGAAGCGGTCGGTAAAATGATCGCGGAAGCCATGGAAAAGGTCGGCAAAGAAGGCGTCATAACTGTTGAAGAGGCCAAAGGCCTTGAATCAGAGCTGGATGTCGTTGAAGGCATGCAGTTTGATCGCGGCTATCTGTCCCCTTACTTCATCACCAATGCCGAAAAAATGATGGTTGAGCTCGAGGATCCTTACATTCTTCTGAACGAAGGCAAACTCGGCAACCTGCAGCCATTGCTGCCGCTTCTTGAAGCCGTGGTTCAATCTTCCCGGCCGTTGCTGATTGTTGCCGAAGATATTGAAGGCGAGGCATTGGCTACGCTGGTGGTTAACAAACTCAGGGGTGGCCTAAAGATTGCCGCTGTCAAGGCACCAGGTTTTGGTGATCGACGTAAAGCCATGCTTGAAGATATCGCCACCCTTACCGGTGGCCAGGTGATTTCCGAAGACCTTGGCATCAAGCTTGAGAATGTTACGCTTGACATGCTCGGTAGCGCCAAAAAAGTGTCCATCGACAAGGATGATACAACCATTGTAGATGGCGCTGGCAAAACCGCTGACATCAAGGCACGCTGTGACCAGATCCGGGTCCAGTCTGAAACCACAACGTCTGATTACGACAAGGAAAAACTGCAGGAACGCCTGGCCAAGCTTTCGGGCGGGGTTGCAATTATCCGTGTCGGCGGCGCCACAGAAACAGAAGTTAAGGAACGCAAAGACCGCGTTGACGATGCACTTCATGCCACCCGCGCAGCCGTTGAAGAGGGCATTGTTGCCGGTGGAGGCGTGGCTCTTTTTTACGCGACACGGACGCTGGACAAGCTGAAAGGCCTCAATGAAGACCAAAACCGTGGCATTGCTATTGTCCGCCGCGCGCTGCAAGCGCCGGTGCGCCAGATTTCCGAAAATTCGGGCGTTGATGGAGCCATTGTCGTTGGCAAGTTGCAGGAAAGCAAAGATATCAACTTCGGTTTTGATGCTGCCCAGGAAGGCTTTTCAGGGTTGGTTGACATGGTCAAGGCCGGGATTATCGACCCCACCAAGGTTGTTCGCACTGCTTTGCAGGACGCAGCTTCGATCGCCGGTCTTCTGATCACCACCGAAGCGATGGTGGCGGAAATTCCGGAAGAAGACAAAACTCCCGCCGGTGGCGGCATGCCCGATATGGGCGGTATGGGTGGCATGGGCTTTTAAACCTCCTCCTGTTGAAAAATTTGAAAAGGCCGGGTTTTTCCCGGCCTTTTTTATTGTCATCCACCTGTAATCTTTCTGGCATTTAAAGGACATTCCGGGGGTTTAGGAAAACAACTAAACCAGGGGAGTAAATATTCACCTTGAAGGCATAAATGAAAGAGGTTAAGGACAACTCCAATTGAAATGGACTTTAGAATGAAAAAATTTGGGGTAGGTTTTGGGGCAGTTCTTTTATATTTGATAGCCCTCCCGGTATTAGGTCAGGAAACGGAACAATCTTCAGACCTTACTTTTGACTGGACCCCGGTTCCTGAATTGAAATCCAGGAATGGAAAATTTCAGGTCAAGCTCCGGGGGCGGTTTTATCTAGACAATGCGTGGATTAATAATTCCGATAATACAATAAACCTGAATGGCACGGAAGTCAGAGCCGCGCGAATTGGCATTGATGGAAAGTATGGAGAGAAATTCAGTTTCCGGATTGAATTTGATCTGGCCCGGGATGTGAAGGCAAACAAAGACATTTATATACAATGGAAAGGCTGGGCGACGATTAAAGTAGGTCACCACAAATTTGGCGCCCCAATGGAAGGTTCTTCAAGCTCTCGCTTTACCCCATTAATGGAACGAAGCGCTATGATCAATGGTTTTGGGTTTGGCCGGAAAGGCGGGGTGTCAATAACCAAAAATTTTGGCAACAGTATGATTAAAATTGGCGCTGGCGGAGGCGATGTTGACTTCGCAAAAGTTTCTTCACCCGGATTTCAAATGTCGGCACGAGGCGTTCATGCCATTCCCATTGAGCGCGGATATATTCACTTTGGGGCCACTTTAAACCGTCTAAAAACAACTGATGTTGAGACCATTTTTTTATACGCCGCAAGACCTTTTCAGCATCAGGCTCCAGCTTTAATTAATACCAATCGGATAGCTGAATCTCAAATTTTCTTTGGATTTGAAGCTGGGATCTTTAAAGGGCCTTTTAATTTGATAAATGAAACTGGTTTCCTCAAAGCAACCTTGGTAGCCCCGGCCCAGGGACAGGCCAATCCAACATTTTGGGGCAGCCAGGTTACAGCCAGTTACTTTTTAACCGGCGAAGATAGTCCCTATAATCCTAAAAATGGCACCTATGCCCGTCCGAATATTAAACGTCCTTTCTTGAAGGGCGGCCCCGGCGCCATTCAAATAGTGGCGCGCTACGATTATATTGACCTGACCGATAACGGGATTTTCGGTGGTATCCAGAAAACTGTAATTTTAGGAGTAAACTGGTGGCTAGCTTCACAGATCAAGGTTGCAGTCAATTATTCCCACTCCAATATCAGCCAGGCGTTTCTGGTTGCCGACAATGGCAGTGATGGCGCCAATAAGGTCAACGCTTTTGGCATCAGAACACAAATTGATTGGTAAGCCTTAAAAGGCTAAAAGGGGTTCGGTGAGGATAGGAGGCCCTAATGCCCGCTGAAAACCCGAATACATTGCAGGATATCCTGAAAGCTATCCAGGATAAAAAGCTTCCCCCTGTCCATCTGTGGAACCCGGATTTTTGCGGCGATATTGAAATGCGTATTGGCCGCGATGGCACCTGGTTTTACATGGGTACCCCAATTGGCCGTAAGGCGATGGTGAAGCTTTTCTCTACCGTTTTGCGCCTGGATGACGATGGCAAATACTATCTGGTCACGCCGGTTGAAAAACTTGGCATCAAGGTTGATGATGCGCCGTTCCTGGCGGTTGAAATGGTCCGGGAAGGCTCTGGCGCTACCCAGGTTTTGAGTTTTCGCACCCAAACCGATGACTGGGTAGTCGCGGACAAAACACATCCCATCAGGTTTTCATTTAATGTCAAAACCAATGAGCCTTCACCCTATATTTTGGTCCGCGACAATCTGGAAGCCTTAATCAACCGGCCACTTTTTTACGATTTGGTGGCGCTTGCCGAACATAAAAAAATCGGGGATAAAACCGTCCTTGAGATTACCAGCCAGGGCGAAGTTTTCAGGATTGGTGAGCTATGACCGATTATCCCAATCCGGCGTTACCGGCGCTTGAAGCCAAGCTTGCCCGCGGCATGCCCTTGGATGGCCCGGCGCTGGTGAAATCACCCTTGCGAGGGGATCTTTCCAACAGTGGGTTAAAAGACCAGCCAGCGGTCAAAGAGGCCGCCGTCCTGATCCCAATCATTTTTAAGGACGGGATACTTTCAATTCTGTTCACCCAGCGGCCAGAAACCATGAAGGAACACCCCGGACAAATCAGTTTCCCGGGGGGCCGTGCAGCACCGGGAGATAAAACCCCGGAGGAGACTGCACTGCGCGAAGCCAACGAGGAAATCGGCCTATCTGCCGCCTCGGTAAACATTATTGGCAGGCTTCCCGCCTATCATACCATTACCCGATATAAAGTGACCCCGGTGATCGGAGTGATCAGGAACAAATTCTCCCCGGTCATCGATCCCCGCGAGGTCGTCGAAATATTCCACGCCCCGGTGTCTTTCTTTTTGGATAAAACCAACGCTCAAACCCAAACCCGGATTCGGGAGGGAAAAGAACGTACCTTTTATGCCTTTCAATACCGGGACCATTACATTTGGGGAGCGACGGCAGCGATGCTGATCAACCTGCGCGAGGCCTTGCTGGCCTATGCCACGGGTAGCGAATAAAAAATAGGGTCATGGTGAAAAGCAGAAAAATAAAATTGGATACACCCCAGTTTGGTTGGGTAGGAGAAAAGGAAACCCGGACTTTGGTCAAAGCGCTGGGCCAAGGAAATTGCCGGTTTGTTGGTGGGGCTGTCAGGGACAGTTTGCTTAGCAAGACTGTCCAGGACATTGATGTGGCCACACCCTTAACACCCGAAAAAGTTATGGCTGCCCTTAAGATTGCTGGCATTAAAGTCATTCCCACGGGTTTTAAACACGGTACGGTCAGCGTCGTTTTCAAAGGCCGGACCTTTGAAATTACGACGTTACGCCACGATGTGAAAACATTCGGGCGCCATGCCAAAGTCGCCTTTCATGACGATTGGGAAGCCGATGCAGCGCGGCGGGATTTTACCATCAACGCGTTGTATCTTTCTCCCGATGGCACCCTTTATGATTATTTTGGCGGTGAAAAGGACCTTAAAGACGGCCTTGTGCGTTTTATCGGACAAGCGGAAAAACGCATCAAAGAAGACTCCTTGAGAATTTTACGATTTTTCCGGTTTCATGCCTGGTATGGCAAGGAAGATTTAAACCCTGGTGGATTGCAAGCTATTGCAGGCACGATCAAACTCCTTAATAAACTTTCGGCTGACCGGGTCCGGAATGAATTTCTTAAAACCTTGCGGGCACCAAACCCGCTCCCAGGCTTAAGGGGTATGAAAGAAACTGGGGTGCTTGGCCATTTGTTCAAAGGCGGTAAATTCAATTTAGAAAAACTTGGCAAAGTGGTTCAGCTTGAAGCCGGGCTGGATATGACATCCGCTTTGCGCCGTCTGGCGGCCCTCATCACCTTGGATGAAAAAGAGGCCAAAAATATCGGCGTCCGGCTCAAACTTTCAAACCGGGCGCAAACCCGGCTGGTCGCCATGTTAGCGGGGGTGTTACCGGAAAACATTTCAAAAAAAGACGCAGCCCGGGAAATTTATTTGAACGGCAAAGAGGTTTTCATGGACCGTCTTATTTTACGGGGCGGTGAAGTGTCCGAAATTAAATCCCTGTTAAAATTTGCTGAGGATTTTCAAATTCCAAATTTCCCCGTCGGCGGTGCTGATCTGGAAAGACAAGGAATCAAACCGGGTGTGAAAATGGGAACAATTTTGAAAGAGCTGGAAACCCGCTGGGTGGCGAGCGATTTCGTTCTTTCCAAAGAGCAGTTATTAAAAAAGGTATCCTAGTGCCACTTCACCTCGGGCGGCAGCGACATCAAAATGGCATCAACATTGCCGCCGGTCTTGAGACCAAATAGGGTCCCCCGGTCATAAATCAAGTTAAATTCGACATAGCGGCCGCGCTTATATAGAAGCGCATCACGTTCTTCATCGGTCCAGGGTTTATTCATGTGGCGGCGGTAGATGGTTGGTACAATATCCCGGAAGGCGCGGCCGACATCCTGGGTAAAGGCGAAATCCTTATCCCAATTTCCGGTGTTGAGGTTGTCATAAAAAATGCCGCCGACCCCACGCGGTTCATTGCGGTGCTTGATAAAGAAATAGTCATCACACCAAGCCTTGAACTTTGGAAAATAGTCGGGATCATGCTTGTCGCAGGCATTTTTGAAGGCACCATGAAAGTCGGCGGTATCCCTATCATCGGGAAAGGTCGGGGTCATGTCGCCGCCACCGCCAAACCAGGACTTTGTGGTGACGATAAAGCGGGTATTGAAATGAACCGCGGGCACATGAGGCGAGTGCGGGTGGGCCACCAGGGAGAGGCCCGTCGCCCAAAACCGGGGGTCTTCATCAGCCCCGGGAATAGCCTTGGCGAATTCCTTGGAAAAACTGCCATGAACGGTTG
>SMXR01000077.1 GCA_004356215.1 Alphaproteobacteria bacterium
GACGCTCCGGGTAAAAATTAAAATGACTAAAAAAGTTTATATCAAAAGCTACGGCTGCCAGATGAATGTTTATGATTCTGAGCGCATGGCCGATATTCTGAAAACCCAAAACTTTGAGACCGCCGACAACCCCGAAGGGGTCGACCTGGTGATCCTGAACACCTGTCACATCAGGGAAAAGGCGGCGGAAAAAGTTTATTCCGACCTCGGCCGCTTGCGGGACCTGAAAGAAAAATCTTCCAACGAAATGGTGATTGCCGTGGCCGGGTGTGTTGCCCAGGCCGAAGGTGAAGAAATTATGCGCCGCGCCCCCGCGGTTGAACTGGTGTTTGGTCCCCAAACCTATCACCGGTTGCCAGGGTTGCTTGAAAAAGTGGCGGCTGACAAGGCCAAGGGTACGCCTGCGCGTATTGTTGATACCGAATTCCCGGTTGAGGAAAAATTCGACCACCTGACCAAGAACGCCAGCAGCGCTGGCCCGACCGCGTTCCTGACGATCCAGGAGGGGTGCGATAAATTCTGCACGTTTTGCGTGGTGCCCTATACCCGCGGCGGTGAATTTTCCAGGCCGGTTGATCAAATCCTGGATGAGGCCCGGTCGCTGGTCCAAAGGGGTGTGCGCGAGGTTACGCTGCTTGGGCAAAACGTCAACGCCTATCATGGTCTAAATAAAGCTGGCGGCGAAGTCGGCCTGGCGGGTTTGATCCGGGCCTTGGCTGAAATCGATGGTCTGGCACGGATTCGCTATACCACCTCACACCCCCGCGACATGGACGATGAGCTGATCCGGATCCATGGCGAAGTTGCCCAGTGCATGCCTTATTTACACCTGCCGGTACAATCGGGCTCAGACAGGGTTTTAAAGGACATGAACCGGCGTCATTCGGCGGCCCATTATATGAACCTGATTGAAAAGATTAGAAAAGCGCGGCCAGATATTGCCCTTTCCAGTGATTTTATCGTCGGCTTTCCCGGCGAAGATGACGCGGATTTCCAGGAAACCCTGAAATTGGTAAAGGCGGTGGGCTATGCCCAGGCCTACAGTTTTAAATACAGTCCACGTCCCGGCACCCCCGCCGCCAAGGCGCCCGACCAGGTGCCAGAAGACGTAAAAAAAGAACGCCTTGCGGAATTGCAGGCCCTGCTGAAAGCCCAGCAAACGGTTTTTAATAAAGCAAGCAAGGGCCGCGTCCTTGAGGTTCTGTTTGAACGCCAGGGCAAATTTGAAAACCAGATTGTTGGCCGCTCGCCCTATATGCAGGCGGTCCATGTTGCCCTTGATGAACCGGGTGACACCAAAGAAAAATATTTTGGACACATATTGCCGGTTGAAATTTTGGCCGTGGGGCCCAATAGTCTTAAAGGAAAGCTTTTAACCGGCCAGCTAAACCAGAGCGCGGCCTAACCCGGATAAAAATGAGTTTGAAAACAAAATCCAAGACCACAAAACCCCATGAAAAAATAGTTCTGAGGTTTGGCAATAACACCCTTCTTTCTGGACTTTTCGGACAGCACGATGAACACATCGCCCGGGTTGAGCAAACCCTTGGGGTTCGTATTGCCGGCCGCGGCAACAAAGTGGTTCTTGATGGCTCGCCGCTGGCGTGCCAACAGGCCAGGGCGGTGCTTTTATATCTGTATCATACGCTGGAAAATGGCGGCAGCATTACCTTGGGTGATGTTGATGGCGCGATAAACCTTGGTCAGGAAAAGGAAATGGAGTTACTTGCAACTCCGGCAGAAAAACACGACAATAAGAAGGTGAGCGACAAAAATTCAAAAACGGAACAAACGGTAAAACCTTCCGGTGTTTTGAAAATAAAAACCCGCAAGCGAGTGATTACGCCGCGCACCCCGGTACAAAATCATTACATCAATGAAATGGGTAAAAACGATCTTACCTTCGCCGCTGGTCCGGCGGGAACAGGGAAAACCTACCTGGCGGTGGCCATGGCCGTCTCAAAACTGATCAGTGGTGAGGTTGATCGTATTATTTTATCGCGCCCCGCGGTTGAGGCCGGCGAAAGCCTGGGGTATTTGCCGGGCGATATGAAAGAAAAGGTCGATCCGTATCTCAGGCCGCTTTACGACGCTTTGCACGACACCATGCCCGCGGAACAGGTGGCCAAGTGCATTGAAATTGGCGAAATAGAGATTGCCCCGGTGGCCTTTATGCGGGGGCGCACATTGTCCCACGCCTTTGTCATTCTGGATGAAGCCCAAAACACGACCCCGGGCCAGATGAAAATGTTTTTAACCCGGCTTGGCGAAAACTCTTCCATGGTGGTAACCGGTGATCCTAGCCAAGTTGACTTGCTGCCCGGGGTTGATTCAGGTTTGCAGAACGCGATCAAGGTTTTAGAGGGCATTGAAGGTGTTTCAGTTGTCGTCTTTACAGAAAAAGATGTCATACGGAACCAGCTGGTGCGGCGGATTGTTAACGCTTATGATGCCCCCGCCAAGGTAAAGGGCACCAAGAAATGACCGAAGACCCGAGCCCTTCAAAACCCTATAGTTTGAAGGTTGAAGTTAACATCCAAGAACCTGCCTGGACCGAAATGGTGCCGCCTGTAGCTGCGCTGGCAAAAGAGGTTGTTCACGAGACCCTGGCGAATAAAGAGGTTTGGCATCTTTGGCCGGGCGCGATGCCAACGTCTGGAATTGAAGTCAGCGTCTGCTTTGCCGGGAATGAATTTGTCCAAAATCTGAACCAGACGTTTCGTGACAAGAATAAACCCACCAATGTGTTATCGTTCCCAAACGGCGATCTATCTAAGGCAGGTGGCGCTGGAAGCCTTTTGTTGGGTGACGTCGTTTTGGCCCGGGGGGTGGTTTTGGCCGAAGCAAAACGCGATGGAAAATCGCCGGTAGCTCACACCAGCCACCTGTTGGTCCACGGCGTTTTGCATCTTTTAGGTTTTTCCCATGACCTGAATCCCGACGCTGAGGACATGGAGACCCTTGAGGTGGAAATTCTAAAGGCACTGGGGATTGCCAACCCCTATGAGGAAATTCAGGGCCAAAGGGACACTCGATGACCAACAAAAACCCAGAAACACCTACCTCCTCGCCTCTGCGCGCTTTTTTGCGCAAATTTGGCCTCGGCGGAAATGGCGACAGTTCGCTTCGGGAAAGCCTGGAAGAGGTGATTGAGGAGCATGAAGACGCACGGGATGAAGAAACCCTCGGCGAAGAGGGGCGTGAAATGCTTCTTAATGTTCTCAAATACAATGAATTACGCACCGCCGATATTATGGTTCCCCGGGCCGATATTGTTGCGGTCGAGATTTCTACGCCCTTCAAGACCCTGGTGGAAATCTTTTGCCAGGCGGGACATTCGCGGCTGCCGATCTACCGAAAATCGCTTGATGAAGTTGTCGGCATGGTCCACGTCAAGGATGCACTCCGGGTCTTGGGAGCGGGAAAAAAGGCCCCGGCGATTGAAGATATTCTGCGCGATATAATAATTGTGCCGCCATCGATGCGCCTTATTGATCTATTGAAACGAATGAAAACCCAGCGCACCCACATGGCATTGGTGGTTGATGAATATGGCGGCACCGATGGCCTGGTGACAATCGAAGACCTTGTAGAGCAAATCGTCGGAGAAATTGAAGACGAATACGACGAAGAAAACGAACCGCAAATGACTTTTATCGGCAATGGAATTTATGAGGCCGATGCCAGACTTTTGGTGGAAGACCTTGAAGAGGCTTTGAAAATTGATCTTTTAAGCGACGAACAGGATGAAAATGTTGACACGCTTGGTGGTTTGGTTTTCGCTCTTGAGGGACGGGTCCCTGAAATCGGCGAAAGTATTGATCACCCCCTGGGGTACAGGTTTGAGATTATCGGGGCTGACCCACGGCGGATAAAGAAGGTGCGGATTCACCTGCCGAAAAAGAAAAAGAAAGACGACTAAGGGGCAGCAAAGGAAAAATATGCTTGGGGTGTTTGACAAAACTGGCCAGTTTATAAAAAGCCACAAGGGGAAATGGGGATTTGTGCTGACAGTTTTTCTCGGCACCCTCGCCGCCCTTTCTTTGCCGCCATATCCTTTAACCCCGCTTTATTATATTGGCCTCGGACTGGCGCTCATTCTCATGATCCAGACCGAGCGGCCCAGAGAGGCTTTCCTTCTGGGGTTGGCGTTTGGTTTTGGTTATTTTGGTTTGGGAATTTCCTGGGTGGGGCAATCTTTTCTAGCACAAAGCGATGTGCCCCACTGGAGCGCGCCAATAGCCGTGTTTTTTCTTGTCGTTTACCTGAGTCTTTTCCCCGCTGCAGCGTTTATGGTCGCGCGCAAATTAATGCCCAAAAACTGGGGCGCCAGGGCCTTTGTTTTCGCTGCCGTGTTCTCCGCATTTGAATTGGCCCGGGGAATTATCGGGTCGATCGGGTTTCCGTGGAATACTGCTTCCAGCGTTTGGTGGCCGGTTGATGAAATAGTGCAAAGCGTTGCCATTTTTGGCAGCTATGGCCTAGGGTTGATGACCCTTTTAACCGTTGGTCTTTTTGCCCCTCTTTTCGATGACAAGGCACCGAAAACGTCTCGCCTTGGCCTGCCGCTTGCCGCCAGCGCCCTGTTGGGGCTTTTTTTCCTTTCCGGGTGGATCCGGCTTGAGGGGGCGGTGGTAACCAACCACGAAGGGGTCACGCTTCGCCTGGTCCAGGCAAATATACCCCAGCTGGAAAAGTGGGATCCTGAATTCCTCAGGCGAAATTTTGACCGCCATGTTTCTTTAAGCACCGCCGGGGTGACGAAAAATGGTGGACCAACCCACATTATTTGGCCGGAAACTGCTATTCCCTATGATGTCGGCAACGACCAGGGTTTGCGTGATTACCTGGCCGGAAGCCTTGGGCCTGACCGCACCCTGATTAGTGGGGCGACGCGGATAGAAACCGAGGGTACACCCCGGATTTACAATAGTATTTATTCCCTTGGGGGGGATGGCGAAATTTTAGATATTTACGACAAGGTTCATTTGGTCCCTTTCGGGGAATATGTGCCGTTTCGGGCGGTGTTGGGACAGATAGGCTTGGATACCCTGGTTGCGGGGACACTGGATTACTCCTCTGGGGCGGGTTTGAAAACAGTCACGCTACCCGGTCTTCCCCCGTTTAGCCCGCTGATTTGCTTTGAAATAATTTTTTCAGGTCAGGTCGTTGGCGACGGCCCAGCGCCCGAATGGCTTTTGAATGTCACTAATGATGCCTGGTTTGGCAACAGTTCAGGCCCATATCAGCATTATGAACTTGCCCGTATGCGCGCCATTGAACAGGGCATTCCCGTTGTTCGTGCTGCCGGTACCGGGATTTCCAGTGTGATTGATCCCTTTGGCCGGACTGTCGAAAAACTGGATTTAGGAACAAGCGGATTTTTGGATGTTCAATTGCCCAAGGCCCTTTCCACCAGAACCATATTTTCAAATTACGGCAATTATCCTTTCTTTATACTATTGGTAATTTTTTCTATTTTTGGAATATTTCTTAGGCCTTTTTCCAGACCTGAAAAAAAACTATTTTGACTTTATTAACTTGAAGATTGGGATGTTAGTCCCTAAACAGGTAACCAAATGAAACCGACACAAAATCAAGGCACTATAAAAATGTTCACACCAGATCCAATTGATGTCCATGTTGGCTCCAGAGTCAGGATGCGCCGCACGCTTTTGGGTATGAGTCAGGAAAAATTAGGGAACGCCCTTGGTCTTACATTTCAGCAGATTCAAAAATATGAAAGAGGCGCCAATCGCATTGGCTCCAGCCGACTTTACAAGTTGTCAAAAATATTAGATGTTCCGGTCGCTTACTTTTTTGATGACATGCCGGAACAGACCGGAAAACGCGCCCGAGGTTTAAGCGATTCAGGCCCACAAGCATTTGAGCAAGAAAAACTGGCCAAACGCGAAACGCTTGAGCTGGTTCGGGCCTATTACAAGATTTCAGATCCCAAAGTCCGGAAAAAAACCTTTGAATTGGTTAAGGCCATCGCCCAATCGGGCAAATAAGTTTAATGTTTAGGAGTTTTAGAAAGGCCGGTTTCTCCGGCTTTCCTTCCTTAAGCTTTAGTGAAATAAATGGCGGTAAAAATTGATTTCTTTTCTTGTATGTGCCCACACCTTGCTGGTATACACCCGGGCTTGAAGCCAATTATTCCGAACACCAAGCGAAAACGCCGGGGTTAAAGGAGAGAAACGTGTCGATTAAAAACTATCTTTTTACAAGCGAATCCGTGTCTGAAGGGCATCCGGACAAGGTCGCCGACCGCATCTCTGACAGCGTTCTCGATAGATTTCTTTTGGAAGACCCTTACGCCCGTGTCGCGGTGGAAACGATGGTCACAACCAACCGGATTATTATTGCTGGTGAAGTGCGCGGCCCTGAAAGTATCACCACTGAAATTTTGGAAGAGGCTGCTCGCAGCGCGGTCAAGGATATCGGCTACGAACAGGACGGTTTTCATTGGGCAACGGCCGAATTTACCTCATATGTTCACGCCCAATCTGCTGATATTGCCATGGGCGTTGATGCGACCGGCAACAAGGATGAAGGTGCTGGTGATCAAGGCATCATGTTTGGTTATGCTTGCCGTGAAACCGAAGTTTTAATGCCCGCCCCGATCCAGTTCGCCCATGAAATTTTGGCCACGATGGCCGCCGACCGCCACGGTGGAAAGGCCCCCGGCCTGGAACCTGATGCCAAAAGCCAGGTCAGCCTGAAATATGAAAACGGCAAACCTGTTGGCGCTACTTCGGTGGTTGTTTCAACCCAGCACAAACCAGATTTTACCGGCACCGACCTTCGCGAATACGTTCGCGGACGGGTCATGAGTGTCCTGCCCGAGGGTTGGATGTGCCCCGAAGAAGAGTTTTATGTCAATCCGACCGGCCAGTTTATTGTTGGCGGTCCTGATGGCGATGCCGGCCTTACCGGGCGCAAGATTATCGTTGATACCTATGGCGGGGCTGCGCCCCATGGCGGCGGGGCATTTTCCGGAAAAGACCCAACCAAGGTCGATCGCTCGGCGGCCTATATGGCGCGCTATCTGGCGAAAAATGTTGTTGCGGCGGGTCTGGCTGATAACTGCCTGATCCAGCTGGCCTACGCCATTGGAGTTTCGAAACCACTTTCGGTGTATGTCAATCTTTTCAATACCGGTCATGTTGATGAAAACAAGCTACCCACCCTTTTCATGGAAATGATTGACCTGAGCCCGCGGGCAATCAGAGAGCGTCTTGGCCTCAATAAACCGATCTATGCCAAGACCGCTGCCTACGGCCATTTTGGCCGCACGCCCGAAGATGACGGCGCATTTTCCTGGGAAAAAACGGATTTGGTGGAAATGCTTAAAGCCCAGTTCTAGGGGTGGATCCCATGGCGGGATATCACGATTTCAAGGAAAAATTCTACGGACGCCGCAAGGGGCCAACCTTGTCGCAGCGCCAAAGGCGCCTTTTACGGGACATCTTGCCCAGCGTCTCATTCCAGGCAGAAAGCATCCCCCGGGGGGCGCTCAGCCCGGAAACCTTGTTCGATTTTCAGGTCAAGGATGTTTGGCTTGAAATTGGTTTTGGCAAGGGCGAACACCTAAGCTTCCAGGCCGGCCAGAATTCAGACATCGGTTTTATCGGGTGTGAACCGTTTATCAATGGAGTGGCCGGGCTGGTGACTAAAATCCACGAAAGCGGATGCAAGAATATTCGCATTTACCCCGATGACGCCCGCCACGTTTTGAGCGCCCTGAAACCTGCCAGTATCGGCCGCCTTTTCCTGCTTCACCCGGACCCTTGGCCGAAGGCCCGGCACGCCAAACGCCGCTTTGTTTCGGAAAATAATTTGGACGTACTCTCAAGAATCATGAAACCGGGAGCAGAACTTCGAATCGGCACTGATCACCCAACCTATATGGCCTGGACCATGAAAGAGATGCAAAAGCGTAGGGATTTTATATGGACCGCGGAATGCGCCGATGACTGGCGAAACCCCCCGCCGGACTGGCCCGAGACCCGCTATGCCGCAAAGGCCAAGGCTTCCAGCACGCCTTGCGTCTATTTAACATTTTTAAAAACCGAGCGCGATTCCCATAAGCCTTGAACTTCTTGATTGCATATTTCCGGGATTTATATTAAAGGAAAGCATCTTCACGACAAACAATTCGGCGGGAAGTGGGCTCGGGCCCGCTTTTTTTGATTGCCGAAAAGGTTTGTTCCGAAGCGTTGAACAAAAACCGAGGTGCCGTGTGCCATCGCCGATAGAAGAAAGACTGGCAAACCTGCTTGAACCCGCAATCGAGGGATTGGGTTTTGACCTGGTGCGCATCAAGGTGATGGGCGGTAACGCGCCGACCATCCAGGTTATGGCGGAAAAGCCTGACCGCACCATGACGGTGAAAAATTGTGTTAAACTAAGCCGTGAAATTGCCGCGGTACTGGATGTGGAAGACCCGATAGCAGGGAAATATACCCTTGAGGTCTCATCCCCGGGTATTGACCGGCCGCTGACCCGCCTGAAAGACTTTGAAGACTTTAAGGGCTTTGAAGCCAAGGTGGAAACCACCGTCCCGATCGATGGCCAAAAGCGGTTCCGGGGCCGGCTGATTGGCACCGAAGGCGATCGGATAAAGCTGATGGCAGACGCGGGTGATGTGGAATTTTTGTTTGAAGATATCGAAAAGGCCAAACTCATTTTAACCGATGAATTGGTCGCGGCCTCGATAAAGGGTCGTTAATTTTAACAGTGTCGCAACAAAGACGGAGTAAGAGCTATGGCGCTGGCAGTTGGAGCTAACAAACTGGAAATCCTGCAAATCGCGGAAGCGGTGGCCCGGGAAAAAGCAATCGACAAGGAAATCGTGATTGAGGCGATGGAAGAAGCCATCCAAAAGGCGGCCAAAGCCCGCTATGGTATGGAAAATAATATCCGCGCCCAAATCGACCGGGAGAATGGTGACCTTCGCCTGTTCCGGATTCGCGAAGTGGTGGAAAACGTTGAAAACGTCAGCACCGAAGTGACCCTTGAAGAGGCTCGCAAGGACAAACCAGAAGCCGAGGTTGGCGAATTCATTGCCGAATCACTGCCGCCCATCGACTATAGCCGGATTTCCGCCCAGACCGCCAAACAGGTGATCGTGCAAAAGGTCAGAAGCGCCGAGCGCGAACGTCAGTTCGAAGAATTCAAAGACCGCGTTGGTGAAATTATCACCGGGGTTGTCAAGCGCATTGAATATGGCAACGTTATTGTTGATCTGGGCCGCGCCGAAGCCATTATCCCGCGCGACCACGTCATTCCCCGCGAGCATATGCGCAACAACGAACGTGTTCGCGCCTTTATCCGCGATGTTCGCCGCGAAAACCGCGGCCCGCAGATTTTCTTGTCACGCACCGTTCCTGAATTTATGGCGCAACTGTTTGCCCAGGAAGTTCCAGAAATTTACGATGGCGTCATTGATATCAAGGCGGTCGCCCGCGATCCTGGCAGCCGTGCTAAAATTGCTGTTCTGTCCAATGACGGCGGTATCGACCCGGTCGGCGCCTGTGTTGGTATGCGGGGCAGCCGTGTCCAGGCAGTGGTGAGTGAATTGCAGGGTGAGAAAATTGATATTATCCAGTTTTCCGAAGACCCGGCGACATTGATTGTCAACGCCCTGTCACCGGCACAGGTGGTTAAGGTGGTTCTTGATGAGGATGAGCGGCGTATCGAAGTAGTGGTTCCCGATGACCAGCTTTCGCTGGCTATCGGGCGGCGCGGCCAAAACGTGCGCCTGGCCTCCAAATTGACCGGCTGGGTGATTGATATCCTGACCGAGGCCGAAGAATCCGAACGTCGCCAGGAAGAGTTCAAAACCCAAAGTAAAATGTTTGCCGAGCAGCTTGATGTTGACGAAACCCTCGCCCAGCTTCTGGTCGTTGAGGGTTTTGCCGAGCTCGAAGAGGTTGCCTATATCGAAGCCGAAGAATTGACCGCGATCGAAGGCTTTGATGAAGACCTGGTAACCGAATTGCAGCAACGCGCGCTTGATGCCCTTGAGAACCGTAAAAAAGAAGCCGATAAAAAGCGTAAAAAACTTGGTGTCACTGATGATCTTGCCGCAATCGAAGGACTGACCCCCGAAATGCTGGTCACCCTGGGTGAGGCTGAGGTTAAAACCCTCGAAGATTTCGCCGGATTTATCGCCGATGAATTGATCTCATCCTACGACGGCATTTTGAAAAACACCGACCTGGTGGAAACAGATGTCAACACCATGATCATGGCCGCCCGCGTTAAAGCCGGGTGGATTACAGCCGAAGAACTGGCTGAGGCTGAAGCCGCCGCCAGTGCCAGGGAAGCTACCGAGGAGGATGCCGAGGCAGTAGCCGAAGAGGACGCTGCGGAAGCTGCCGAAAAAAGCCCCGCAGAAGCTAAAGAGGAGCCTCTTGAAGAGGCAGTCCAGGAACCAGTAGCCGGGATACCGGAGAAAGAAGAGACTGCGCCTGAGGCGGAACCTGAAATTGCTGTGGAAACCGCCCCTGAAGCCAAAAAGAAAAAAGCGCCAAAAAGTAAGGCTAAAACCAAGCCAAAAAGTAAGGCTAAAGCCAAGCCAAAAAGCAAGTCTAAGGACAAGGCTTAAAGCCCTCCGGCCTAGTGAAACCGCGGCGCTTGGGCTAAAGCCTGATGCGGTAAGAAAAGCAAAACTTCCAAAACCCCCTGTCATAAAGGGTGGAACAGGACCTGAAAAGAATGAGTGACGATCGAAAATTGACGTTATCTGACAAGCCTCCGAGC
>SMXR01000078.1 GCA_004356215.1 Alphaproteobacteria bacterium
ACGCTTTCCACTTCTTCCAGAATATGCGTGGAAATAATGATAGCTTTTTTCCGGGCCAGTGATCGGATCAATTTTCTGACATCATGCTTTTGGTTGGGGTCAAGGCCATCGGTTGGCTCATCCAGAATCAATACCTCCGGATCATGGATCAGGGCCTGGGCCAGCCCAAGGCGCCGTTGATAGCCCTTGGAAAGTGTTTCCACCTCCTGGTCAAGAACCCCTTCAAGGCCAACATCTTTAACCACTTTTTTGAAAGCATTTTCTGCCGTATCGTTAGTCAACCCACGTACCTGGGATATAAAATTCAGGAAGGTGCGCGGGGTCATTTCCCCATAAAGCGGGGAGCCTTCAGGCAAATAACCAATTTTCTGTTGGGCATTTAAGAGGTTTTTAGAAATATCAAAACCGCAAATACTTACACTCCCCGCTGTCGGGACCAGAAACCCGGTCAAAAGTTTCATAGTAGTGGTTTTGCCAGCACCATTGGGCCCAAGGAAACCCAAAACTTCGCCTTTTTTTACCTCAAAGGAAATACCTCTTACAGCCTTGAGGGTGCCAAAATTTTTACTGAGGTTTTTTGCGCTGATCATTATGCTGAGACTTTGCCCTACTGTGGAAAGTGTTTCAATAGCGTAAAGCGAGAGTAGGGTTTCTGGAAAGATTTTTTTCCAGGAAAATCTAATGAAGTCGGGCTTTTAACAAATGGTCCGAATAAAAATTCATCACCTGGGCGATATTATATGATAGAGGGAAATTCTGAGTTCGAAAGCGTGAGGTTGGCTGCCCAGTGATGGCATTCGGGCTTAGAGGGGGGCTTGGGGGTATGATACCCGGAAACCACCAACTGGGCGTGACGAGGCCAACACAGAAATGTTCGGAAAACTTTTAGGCAACTTTTGGTCTTAAAAGTGACCAAAATGAGGCGAGCGAATTTAACTGCGAAATTAGGATAACAATTAGGATTTATTTATGGGCAGCAACCTCACATTTGACGAAAGTTTGTTAAATTATATCACCGAACATACACCGCCAGAGCCAGAGCTTTATAAAAGACTTAGGGAAGAAACCGAAGCGCTTGGACCAATAAGTGAAATGCAAATAAGCTGGATTCAGGCACGTTTTATGCAGCTTATGGCAAAAATGCTGGGGGCCGCCAGTTATCTGGAAATCGGTGTTTTCACTGGCTACAGCACCCTGGCCGTAGCCGAAGTTTTGCCGGCAGGGGGAAAAATTACAGCTCTCGATATTTCCGAGGACTGGACCGGGATTGGCCAGCGTTATTGGAGGGAAGCTGGGGTTGAGGATAAAATTGACCTGATTTTAGGGGACGCCTGCAAAACCATGGAGGGGTTGTGTGCAAAAACCCCCGCCCCTGCTTTTGATTTGGCTTTTATTGACGCCGATAAAATGGACCTTCCTAGATATTTTGATTATGCGTTAAAATTAGTTCGGCCCGGGGGCTTGGTTATTGTCGATAATGTTTTATGGAGCGGGGCAGTTCTAGACCTCAAGAATGAGGAAGAAAATACAGTGGCCATCCGCGCTTTTAACGACCAGGTCGTGGCCGAAGACCGGGCTTTTCTTTCGATGATCCCGGTAGGCGATGGCCTGACCCTGGCTTTTAAAAAATAAAACCCGCAGGAAATTCCCACGGGTTTTAAGATGTTGGAAATTGGGTTTATTTTACGTCGATATCACCCATACCATCTTCACGCAATTTGGTTCTGGCCGGGTTGCCATAAATATCAACATCGCCCATACCATCCAGGTCAACGTCAGCAAATTCAGACGCATAAATTTCGGCATCGCCCATACCGTCTATAACCAGTTTTACTGATTTGCATTCAAACCCACGGGCATTCAGGTCACCCAGGCCATCAATAATAAAGGTTGCACTGTCGCAAGTGCCGTCAATTTCAATCGACCCCATACCATCTATTTCCGCTCTGAAATTCTCCGAATTGACATTGTGGATTTCAAAATCACCCAAACCATTCAATTCAATTCCTTCAAGACTGGGAACGGTGATATGGACTTCAATATCTATGTTCTTAAACAGGTTGAAAAAATTGCCATCCATGTCAAGATCTATAAACAATTTTCCATCCCTGACACTGGTGGTGATATCATCAAGATAGCGTTGTTTGTTGGTTGTAACGCTAACACTTTGCTCTTCACCAACCTCAATGGTTACGTCCATCATGCCGTCCACCGAAACGCTGGAAAAGGCGTCTACATCTCGTTCTTCCGTGTAATCTGCCAGCGCATTTGAAATCGGCATAGAAATTGCCAAAAGACTGGCCATTATTAAAGTTTTTTTCATTGGGCGTCTCCTCGCTTTTATTATATTGTTTTGATATATATCATAAAGATGTAAAAATCAATACCCACTTCTTAAAAAAAGACCCGCTCAACCAAGGCTGGGCGGGTCAATTGGGCAGAAATTCTTAATCGCAATCACTGACCTCAAAGCTGCCTAGGCCATGAATCCGTGGGCGCACAGTGCTGGGATCACCGCAAATGGTTATGTCGCCAACACCATTCAGCTCTGCTTCGACCGATTCGGATGCATACGCATCTACATCGCCGGCACCGTTGATGGTGACATAGACCCTCTTGCATATCAGGTCTTCCGCATCAATATCACCGGCGCCATTTATTTCTATTGATACAGTATCGCAAGACCCTTCAAGGGTAACATCCCCGGCGCCATCGATTTCCAGCTCGAACATATCGCTGTCAATTCCTGTAACATCGATATCAGCCGCACCCTCAAGGTAAATTCTATCTAGGCTTCTGACAGTGATTTCGATATCTACGTCCGCGTGGCCCCAACGCCGCCCTTTTTGCGAAATATAAAGCGTGTCTTCGTCAACGCGGGTTTCAACCCGGGAAAGGTAATCTCTATCTGTGGTCACTTCCACGCTTTGGTTGCCGCCGACCTCAATAACCAGATCCATCGCTCCCTGAATAACAATGCGGGTGAATTCATCTAAATCTCTGCTGTCAGTGGCCTCATCGTCGGCCAGGCTGGTAGAGACAAACATGGTTGTCCCCAAAAGGGCGGCCAGTGCCGCGGCACTTGTGCTACGAAATAATTTCATGGGTTGTTCTCCTTCAAAAAAATCTTATTTTTTTCTTATTACCATAAAAACGGGAAATTCTGCCCGGTTTAGTTAAACATTATACGCTAAAGGCGAAAATACCCTTCGCCCTTGTCAAACTTTATTAAACTGGCATAAACTATTCAAGACATGTCTTATGCAGGTTCCATAATCACCTTTCCCGCCACCTTTGGAAATTCCAGGGTGGTTTTTTTTAATCAAAAAGAACTGGGCCAGATTTTAAATACCTACGGGCGCATGGTTAGCGCCGGTTTAGTCAAGGATTATGCCATCAACGAAAGCCGTGGACGGGTTGCTTTTTCCTTTTTCCAGCGGGCCAGCGAACGCCCAACCTATACCGTGGTAAAGGATACCCGAAAGAGGGGCGGGTCATTTTTGATTGTTGGTGCCGATGGCCGGATTTTTAAACGGGGAAACACCCTGAAGGCTGTTTTGCGGTTTTTCGATTCCAAAATGATCCGCCTGATCAAGGCATAAAAAAACCCGGGACAAAGCCCGGGTTTTGAAAATTCTTTTTAACCTTTAACGCCGGACACCAAACAATCTTAGCATAAAAAGCATCATGTTGATGAAATCAAGATAAAGCTTGAGCGCGCCCATAATGGCGCCTTTTTGAACCATGGTCCCATCGGTATATTGGTAATACATATTCTTGATCTTTTGCGTGTCATAGGCGGTCAGCCCGGCAAATATCAAAACCCCGATTATAGAAATTATGAACTGCATTGCGGGTGAGGCCAAAAAAATGTTCACAATCATGGCAATGATTATCCCGAACAACCCCATTATAAGAAACGAACCCCAGCCACTGATATCTTTCTTGGTGGTATATCCCCAAAGGCTTAAACTTGCGAAAGCAGCTGCGGTAATAAAAAATATGCTGGTGATACTAAAGGCGGTATAAACCAAAAAGATTGAAGAAAGTGAAAGGCCCATAACCCCCGCAAACGCCCAGAAAAGAACCTGCAAGGTGCTCGCCTTCATTTTATGAAGTCCAAAGCTCATGGCGATAACAAAAGCCAAAGGTGAAAGAAGCGCTACCCAACCTAAGCCGGTATAGCCGATAATTTGGGTTCCCGACATTTGATATAAAAGACCGAGCATAGTTTGAGAGTTGGCGGTAAAAAGTGAGACGATTCCAGTGAGCAAAACCCCAGAGGCCATATAGTTATAGACCTTGAGCATATAGGCCCTGAGACCTTGGTCTACCTGAACACCAGTCCGCGCTTCGGCAGCTTGTAAGTTTTGTTGATAGCGTTCTTGCATTCTGTCACCTCAAATGTCCGGTTAAAGGGATAAATCTCTTATATTGATGTCCTGAATATTGCCCCGATTATGTAACATTACAAGGGGAATTGGTCAAAATTCACGCAGTATTTTGGAGGGTTTTTCCCCTAAAGCCCGCCATGTATTTAAAATTCCGAAAAGAAGCGTAATAACCAGGCTGCCGGCTACGGTCAGAACAGCTGCTTGGGGAAACAGGGTAAATTCCATTTCCATCGCCTGAACAATCACCAGGTAACTTGAAATACTGCCAAAGACCAGTGCCAAAACCCCGGTGATCAGCCCCAGTAGCGCATATTCAAAGACAAAAGCGCTCAAAATATCGCGGCGGACAGCACCGAGAATTTTAAGAATGACAGAATCATAAACCCGGAACCGGTATCCCGCCGCCAATGCGCCCCCCAAAACCAGGATTCCAGCGAAAATGGCTAACGCACCGGTATAATTCACCGCCGAGCGAATCTGCACCAGGATATTATCAATGCTGGTCAAAATTTCTTTCATGCGAATGGCGGTAATATTTGGGAAAGCATCGGTCAAAATCCGATGGGTTAGGTTTTCAGTGCCATCCGCAGCCTTCAGTGATGCCATAAATGTATGGGGCGCAGCTTCCAAAGCCCCCGGATCAAAAACCATGACAAAATTGAAATTCATCGTGCCCCAGTCAAAGGTGCGCAGATTGACGACGGTCGCGGTGATGTCCCGGCCAAGAACACTGACGGTAATGCTGTCGCCAACATCAAGGCCGAGCCCCTTGGCTTCTTCGGCCGCAAATGAAACCAATGGTGGGCCGGTGTAATCTGCTGGCCACCAGTCACCCCCAGACAGCGAATTGCCCTCAGGCACTTCGGTTGAATAGGTTATTACCCGGTCGCCGTTTAAAACCCAAGCAGCCTCAGGTTCAACCTCAACTTCATCTGAAGGAATACCTTTCAGGGAAACTATCCGACCGCGAAGCGATGGCACCAACCGCAAATCTGACGCGCCCTCAATTCCTTCTACGGTTTGGCGAAACGCCTCAACTTGATCCTTTTGAATATCAATCATAAAAAATGCCGGGGCCTGATCAGGAATTTGATCGGTCAAGCGGGCAGAAAAATTCTTATCGACCAAAATCACCATGGTGAAAAGGCTAAGGCCAAGGCCAAGCGACATAACCACAGCCGCTGTGGCTGCGCCCGGTCGGTGCAGGTTAGAGATCGCCAGCCTCAGGGCTGGGTTTTTGGGCCGGGGCAAATACGTCGCCAGTTTAACCACCGCCATACCCGCCCACCTGAGCATTATTATTACCGCCGCAGCCCCTCCTACAAACCCGGCGGCCAGAGATTGCCAGGGTGAGAGAAAAATGGCCATCGCCATCACCAGGGCCATAAGGCCAATGACATAGAGACGATAGCGGATGTCAGGCCGGACTTTATTTGTTGTCACCAAGCTGCGAATCAACCTGACCGGGGGTACTTTTTTGGCAATCGCCAGCGGCCAAAGCGAAAATATCAGCGAAACACAAACCCCGTAAAAAGCAGCAATCGCCAGTGACTGCCCTGATGGCGTAAAAGCCACATCAATAGGTAAAACCCCGCCGATCAAATTGACAACTATATAGGCTGCACCGACGCCCGCCAAAAGACCTATGGTAATGGCCAGGGCTGAAAACAGCAAAATTTGCAGGAGGTAGGTATGAAAAATAATTTTTGAATCAGCGCCAAGAATTTTAAGGGTGGCGATCACCGGTGTTTTGCCGCGCATATAATTTCCAACCGCATTCCCCACCCCAACACCACCGACCACAAGGGTCATCAGGCTAACAAGGGAAAGGAACATGCCCATACGTTCCACAAACCGGCGCACGCCCGGGGCGCTGCCAAACCGGTCGCGGACCCGCCAGCGTGCTTCCGGAAACGTTTCATTCAGGTTTTCCCGCCATGCTTCAATGTCGGTCTCAATGGGAATTTTCAGTTTGTAATGTTGATAGTAAAGGCTGCCTGGCAAAATCAACCCGGTCTCCGGGATCACATCGCGTGCCACCAGGCTTGTTGGCCCCAGCAAAAATCCTTCATTGCTGCGGTCGGGCTCTTTTTCGATCAGGGCGCGCAGTTCAAATGTTAAATCGCCAATTCGAAGTAGGTCACCAAGTTCCACACCAAGACGCTCGGCCAAGTTGGGATCCGCAGCCAAGCCCCACTGTCCATCCCGTTTCCCAAATATTTCCTGGTAACTTCCTGCCGGTGCCAGGGTTAATTCACCGTACAGTGGGTATAGCTCATCCACTGCTTTTAATTCCGAAAGCATACGTTCATCAGTACGGATTGACCGGGTCATGGCCCGCAGCCGCAGGACATCCGAAACTTCACCGGAATTTTCGAAAAAAGCTTTTTCCTCTGGGCTTGCCTCGCGTTGAAACATGCGGATTTCAATATCCCCCGCAAGTAGGGAACGGCCCTGATCCTGCAGGCTTGATTGCACCGCTTCGGTTAGCGTTCCCACCGCAGCAATCGCGCCAACGCCCAAAATCAGGCACGCCAGAAAAACCTTGAAGCCGCGCACCCCGCCACGCAACTCCCTGACCGCAAAGCGCAAACTAAGGGGAAGATTTTGTAGGGCCTTTGTCATTTATAAACCTTTGCGGCCGGGAACCAAATTGCCGTCCAGCATGTGTAAAACCTGGTGGCATTTTTTCGCCAAGGAAGGGTCGTGGGTAATCAGAACCAGGGTCGCACCTTTTTTCTTCTGCAGTTCAAACATCAGCTTAATAATATCGTGGCCGGTTTTGCCGTCGAGGTTTCCTGTCGGCTCATCCGCAAACAAAAGTTTGGGATTGGGCGCCATTGCCCGGGCCAGGGCAACCCGTTGCTGCTCGCCGCCTGATAGTTGTGCCGGGTAATGTTCAAACCGGTGCCCAAGGCCAACCGCCTTTAATTCTTCGTCCGCCTTTTCAAAGGCATGTTTGTCACCGGAAAGTTCCAGAGGAACAGCAACATTTTCCAGGGCCGTCATGGTCGGGATCAGGTGGAACGCCTGCAGAATAATTCCAATTCGGTTGCGCCGGTGAAGCGCCAGCTCGTCTTCACTCAATTTGGTATAGTCCTTGCCATCGACATGCACCTCGCCCGATGAGGCTTTCTCAAGCCCAGCCATAATCGCCATCAAGGTAGATTTTCCTGACCCCGAAGGGCCGACAATTCCAATCGCCTTACCTTTTGGAATAT
>SMXR01000011.1 GCA_004356215.1 Alphaproteobacteria bacterium
AGGTGATTTCCAGGACTTCCGTTTTGGAATACCGCGACACTACCAAGAACATGAAGGAAATTGCTAACGAGTTGGGGGTCACCACCTTGATGGAGGGCGGTGTCCAGCGGGCCGGGGATCGGGTGAGGATCAATGTCCAGCTTATTGATGCCGCCACCGATGAACATATTTGGGCTGAAACATATGATATGCAAATTACAGTTGCCAATATCTTTGATGTCCAGTCAGAAATCGCGCGAAATATTACAACGGCGCTAAAGGCAACCTTTGACCCGGAGGCCGTTCGCGAATTGCCCACCGAAAGTCTGGAGGCTTATAAGGCATTTCTTAAAGGACGGTTGGCGCTTGAGACGACAAATTACAGCTTAGACTCGCTTCTGGCCGTGCGTGCTTATTTCGAAGCGGCGGTTACAATCGACCCTGATTTTGCCTTGGCCTGGGCAAATATCTCTATCGTTAATGACTACATATACTGGTTTGCTGATAAGTCAGATGAAATGCGCGCGGCAATTCTGGCTGCGGCTGAAAAGGCGCTTGAAATTGCGCCGGATCTTCCGGAAGCCCATTACGCCATGGGCCAATATTATTATCATGGCCTTCTGGATTATGACCGGGCACTGGCAGAACTGTCCCTGGCTGAAGAGGGAATGCGGGGGGTGGCAAATTTTTATGGAACCAGAGCTGCAATTTTACGGCGCAGTGGTAATATTGAGGCCGCAGCGGTCGATTTTGTGAAAGCGTCAGACCTTAATCCCAAAGATTTCCTGCTGCAAGTTGACGCCATTGCTACTTTGGAAGGTCTGCGTCGCTTCACCCAGGCGGACGCCCGCATTGACAATCTGCCCGATACACCAGAAAATAAAATTCAATATTCCTTTATAAAACCAATTTATTTATTTACGCGAAACGGCAACCCGGGCCCGGCGCTGAAAATATATGATAGCTTGGAAGATCAGGACTTTGGCGGCTTCTATGTTTCGCCCATTTTTTATTTTTTACTGCTTATGCAGGATGGTCGTTTTGAAGACGCCCTTGCATTGGCTGAGCGGGATATCTGGGGCCCTTGGCGTGGTTTCGAAACATACACACCTCTAGACATGCTTCGTGGTGCAGCCATATTTCCAACTGATCCGGCGGCCGCCCGCCCATTATTGGAAAGTGCCTTGACCGGTATTGAAGACCGTTTGGCGGTGTCACCAGAAAATCCAAATTTTATTGACATGAAAAGTAAAACCCTGGCTTTGCTAGGCCGCCATGACGAGGCGGTGGCTGCTGCCCGTCATGCCATGGAGATTGTGCCAATGGAACGTGATGCCTGGTCTGGATTAAGTTTTATTGGAAATTATGCCCAGATATTGGCAATGGCTGGGCGCTATGATGAAGCGATTGAGGTTCTGGATGGGTATCTACCTCTGCCCGGAGCCCTCAGCCTCAGGACTGTGATGGTTGGTATTCCAGAGACCGGTCTTGAAGACCATCCAGGGTTTACAGAATTGGTAGAAAAGCATGGCTGGGAACAAAAAGAGGCAACCCGCAATGAATAGCTTTTTCTCAGCACTGAAACGGCGGAACGTGGTGCGGGCATGCAAGATTTATATGATTAGGATACACTCGTAGGGTCCGCTAATGGCTAATAGCGGACATTGTCCTGTTGTTGATTGCATCTGACTATTCCGACTTCAACAATTTAAATAAAGGAGTCGGACAATGGAAGCCAACACTAATTCAAATTCACGATCGTTCCCATGGAACAAGGACAAGCTTGTCGGTCAGAAGCCGCCCCTCAAACTCAAGGAGGTTTGGGCGATCCGAATGCGCCTACAGCTGGCGAAGCGCCATCGCGATCTAGCCATGTTCAATCTGGCGATCGACAGCAAGCTTCGTGGCTGTGATCTGGTAAGCCTTACCGTCAATGACATCGCAACAGTGACGGGGGTGAAATCTCGCGCTGGTGTGAGGCAAAGGAAGACGGGCCGACCGGTGCAATTTGAGATCACAGAGCAAACGCGAGAAGCTTTGACCAGGTGGATTGAGAGGGCGACCCTTGGGCCCAACAACTATCTATTTCCCAGCAAGATCAAAGCTTCTCACCATATTACAACTCGGCAATATTCGAGATTGACCACGCGCTGGATTGGCTTGATCGGGCTCAATCCTGATGGATATGGAACCCATTCATTTCGCAGAACAAAGGCGTCGCTTATCTACAAGCGAACCGGTAATATTCGGGCAGTCCAGCTCCTTCTCGGCCACACGAAGCTGGAAAGCACAGTCCGATATTTGGGGATAGAAATTGATGATGCCTTGTCGATCGCAGAGGAAATGGACGTTTAGGCATTGCACAATGGACTAATCGGCGGACCCGCCTGTGGGTAACACAGAAAGAGTCCGCTATTAGCCATAAGCGGACATTGGCCAGGACCATTTGCCGTCTAGCCTAACCGCCCCTATTCGGGCAACGTCACGTTGAGCTCGATCGCCGCTAGCTGCTCAGGCGATTTGCCGATGCTCTCGAGGAATGGCAGCCAGCGCGGGTCGTCATGGATATTGGCGAACAACGGTTGGATTGCAATCTCAGACAGACCCCCGTCTTTGTAGAGTACGGCTTTGTCCAGCCACTCGAACGCCCGATCAGCTTCGCCGCGGTAGGCCAAAACATAGGCGATGTTGTAAGCCCATCCTGTTTCATATTTCTCGATCAAAACAGCAAGTGCCGCGTCAGAGGCAGTCGCCTGTCCCAGCGCGTGATAGGCCATCACCAGGCCGAGCAGGCGCAAAGCCTCGAAGGCCTCCTTTTGCATCGCCACTAGAGCCGCTTCAGGCTCGCCCTTTTGCAACAGCGCCGAACCGATACGGTGGTGTGCGCCAATAAAACCCGGACTCAGCGTCAGCGCAGTGCGGTAAGAAGCGATCGCCTCGTCCGGGCGTTCGGCATTAAGGTAATTAAAACCAAGGTTTCCGTGTCGGACAGGGCTCACAGGATTTCTTGCGACGGAGTATTTCGTCAGTGCAATGGCCTGGTCCAGTCGGCCAAGGGAGGCGAGGAAGCTGGCAGCGGTCCCGACGTCGGTGGGGTCTAGGGCGAGAGCCTTTTCGAAATGCTTTGCGGCTACCACAAAGTCGCGCTCATAAAGCTGCGCGATCCTGGCCAAAGTGCGATGGGGCTGCGCATCCGCCGGGTCGAGGGCTATGGCCTTGCTGGCCGCTTCGCGGGCAAGCCAGTAGCCTTCATCTAGGGGGCGCAGGGTTCGAGCCGTCTGGTTACTATACGTAATGGCTAGGCCAGCCCAGGCGGAGGCGTAATCAGGATCGATCGCCAACGCTTGTTTATACAGCGCAATGGATTTCTCATAGCCCTCTGCGGCGCCCTGGCGGCCCATATGGCGGGCCTGTAGGAGAAAAATATATGCTTCGGGGTTGGTAGTCTGAACCACGCGAGTATCGCCCGGCACCTCTACCCCGAGGACACCTGCGACATTGGCTTTAATTTCGTCCTGGACTTCGAAAATATCAGCCATTGTGATGTCAAAGGTCTCGGTCCACAAGGCAAAGCCATCCTCGGCATGAATTAATTGGGCGGTGATGCGCACCTGGTCGCCCACTTTCCTGACCGAACCCTCAAGGATATTTGCTACCCTGAGGGCTTTTGCAATCTCAATAATGGGAACGTTCTTACCCTTGAAGGAAAATGCCGATGTCCGCGCGGTTACCTTCAGGCCTTCCAGGTTGGCCAGGTCATAAAGGATATCTTCGGCAAACCCCTCTGAGAAATAGTCCTGTTCGGGATCGTTGGACCTGTTTACGAAGGCTAAAACTGCAATAGAGTTTTCAGGAATTGCAGCTACCTCTGGTTCCGATGGGCCCAACTGCCAAACCGCAACCCAAATGAGTGCCACGGCGGCCACCGCAGCCATGGCCATATGGATCATGGATTTTCGTTTTGTTTTGGCTTTTACCGCACGCTCATCATGGGTTCCACCCTCACCGGGCCAGCGGATGTCATAGGCATGAACTTTCTCGGGGATGTTCTTGACCTTCTGGCCACCGAGGTCGTCAAATTTCACCTTCAATTTCTTGTGGACCGCATCATAGACAGCTCCGGAGATGCAAATGCCCCCGGGAATCCCAAGGGTTTCCAGCCGGGCCGCAATATTAACCCCGTCGCCGAATATGTCGCCAGTATCATCAACGATGATATCGCCCAGATTGATACCGATGCGAAACTTGATCTTCAGGTCTTTCGGGGCATCTTTGGCCCGGCGGGCCATTTCTTCCTGCAATTCCATGGCAAACTTGACCGCGGATAAAACCGTTGGAAATTCCGCCAGGAAGCCGTCGCCGGTATGTTTGACAATGCGCGCCCTGTGCTTTTTGATTTTGGGTTCAATTACCTCGGAGCGGGCTGAGAAGAGCGCAGCGTAGGTGCCTTCCTCATCGGCATCCATCAATCGGGAATAGCCGAGAATATCGGCGGCCAAAATGGTCGCTAACCGGCGCTCCCGATCGTCCGGGTTTGTGTTCACTGAAATTGTCCCCCCGTATTCGTTATAGCAAAGTCATGCGAAAGACTTTGGGGGGATTGAGTTCTGAGAAAAAGTTATCCAAAGAGCCCCCTTGTCCAAAGAAGTTGTCATCAAACGGGAATTTGAGTTCTTTTGCAAACATTTTGTAAACTAGGTGCTGAATGGCGGCAGCAGAAGTAAAGGTCCGCTTTGGGTCATAAGCAGACATTGGGCAAAACCGTTTGCCGTATCGCCCAACCACCCAGGGAGGCGTAAATGTAATATCAAAAAAAAGATAATAATTGAAATTATAGCCTTGACTTTTTAACCTTTGTAATCCAAATCCCGCCAGTCCTGGCGCGATCGTTATTTTCTCAAATCTATAAGGAATATGTTATGAAATATCTTTTGCAAATAGTATTAACGCTAACCCTTCTTGCTGTCAGCGGATGTGGACAACAGGGGGATGTAGAGGCCGATCAAAACAACGAGGATGTAGAGGCCGATCAAAGCAACGAGGAGGAGCAGGATCGCGGAAGTTTGACCACCGATCCGGTTTTCACCGACCTGCTTCGTTCGGTTTCAGAAAACACGATAATTTCATCTCGTGATCCAAGCATCTCTATGCAGTTCAATTCTTCTTTGCGGTATCTTGGCGGGCAGAAATTTGTGCTGTACGGAGTAGCCGATGCAGAGCAGCACTTCTTTGTGGAGACAACGGCGGACAATAAAATAAAAAGTCTGTACTGGATACAGTTTGAAGCGTACCTGCCAGACAACTCACATCAATTTGACTATGAGGATTCCCCGGCCCGGCTGAAACTCAACGACTATGAGTTTTACCTGGATACCGGTGCTGTTCTTGTACCCGCAGATAGAGTAAGCAGTAGCAACGACGGCAGCGACCGCTCACTCGTCGCACAGTTTCTGGAAAGTAAAGGTTACGCCTATCCTAATGATTTTGTCTGGGCTCGGTTGGTTTATTTGCCTGATCCGTCAAGACGTAAGGAGCTAATGATGATCGTCATAGAAAACCTTGAGACACTTGGTTTGACTGCCCCGGATTTGTTCGAAGATGGTAAAGAGACCCAGGCCTGGCCCGAGGCAGAAAAGAATTTCCTGGAAAGAATTCGTAAAAACTTGACGCTGAATCCTCTTCAAAATTAGATTTTTCTTGGGATTGGCAAAGAAAATTCGGCTTCTGAGTATGGTTTTGAAGTCCGTTATTTCTTTTTCAGGAGTAGATTTCAAAACCTGCACCCCTCGGACAGAAATAGCTGCTTTGGGTCATAAGCAGACATTAGCGTTATTCTTGACTATCAGTCGGTCCGCACTGCGTTCGGACCGTTCCGTGCGATAGAGCTTTCCACCGCGTCGGGATTTTTACTGATATTGCTTGTGATTTTTTGCCCATACAAAATTTCCCCCCTCAAGTGTCTTGAGCAGGTCCCGGACGGGCTTTTGAGAAATCAAAATGTAGGTATTGTCAGAATATTCTTTTGCACGGTTGGATGTCATAATAATGCTCTGCACCAATCGCATCGCCACAAGGTCAGATAACACTTCAAGTTCGCTAGCTTCAAGCAAAAATTCCTGCACGTACCCCCGAATAATATTACGCGCAGCCATCTCAATATCGTTTTCCCCCAACAATGCATATGCAAGTGTGATGGCAAGTTCATTTATAAGGGTTCCAAACACCATATCCCCAAAATCAATGAGCCCCGTTATTTTCGCAGCCCCATCACTAGCGACCAACAGGTTTTGCTCATTAACGTCATTGTGTATGACAGATTTCCGCAAATATTGGAGCTTGGGCCGTGTATTCTTTTCGTAAATCTCATAAAATCGTTCAACGCGCGCACGAACATCATCATCGACAACATTCGGCAGATAGGCTTTGCATGCGATTACGTTATCAAGGTTCCATAAATCGGCTGGTCTATGGGCTGCGGGATGAGTATATCCCTGCATGGCCCTTGTGAAGCGCCCCAAGAAACGTCCCAGGTCGAGGTAGAGCTCTGGGCTCCTGGGAGCGACACTAAAAAGATTGCCCTCTAGAAAAGTGAGCAATCTGACGGCAAAGCCGTCTACGACTTTAAGGGTCTCACCACTTTTGGTCGGAACCACACGGGGCAAGCCAAGCTCAGGTGCTGCAGTTCTTAAATACTCAAGGACCTCTGTCTGCATATGCAAACCCTCAATAGCCCACCTTTTGTTGGCAATCTTAAGCACATAGTTTCCGCCTGACGTCTTGATGCAAGCATTTTGGTCTTCATAAGAAACAAGGGACGATATCTCTCCGTCAATGCCGTAGAGATCCACAGTAAGCTTAGCGATGGCTGCATTATCAAAATGAGGTACTTCGTCCGGCATGGTGTCTATCCTGTCAAGAATTTCACCCCTTTTAGAGCAGTGGGATCTATTCATTTCAATATCTTTTCTGGGGCGGGGTTTTGCAGAGAGTATTCAACAACTGATAATGCTGTTTCGGATTTTATGTCTGATTTCAAAAAGAGTCTGCTTTGGGTCAAAAGCAGACGCTTTTAGCCATAACAGGCTTTGCAAATAGTTTGTCTATACTTCCCGCTGAAACACATGAGGTCGAACACCCTAACGCTACCCCGGCCTGGGGAAATTCGTTCTGATAAGCGGGGTGGGGCCCCAGAAATGTTGGCAACGAAAGACTATTTCAAAGAAGTTTAAGGCAGGGTCTCCATGAAAACCCTGATGGCATTGCCACCCATGATAAGACGGATTTCCTCCCCACTGAACCCCTCATCCAATAGGGCCTGAGTAAGTTGGGAGAGGCCTGTGGCATCAAAAGGTGTGGTGACACTTCCCTCATAATCCGATCCCAGGGCGACATACTCCACACCTACCAAATCCGCCACATAGCGGATAGATTTTGCAATGGCCCCCGGGCTTACTTCACAAACCGCCTTCCGCCAGAAGCCAATTCCAATCACACCGCCCTATTTAGCAATTCCACGAATTATTTCATCTGAAAGGTTTCGGGCGTTATTGCAAACCCCTTTCCCTGTGTTCTGCGGCCCATCGTATTTCAGCTGCCTTTCTTGCAATCTCTCTACGGCGATAGGCAGACATTTTAGCGGCGCGGGCTTTACCACCGAGCCGACCTAATTCCTGGGCGGCTTTGCTTTTGCCACTTTTTTCAATATCTTCTTCGCTCTCGCCTGTGGCAATCTGAGCAACCTTTACGGCTGTACCAATTACATCGGCTGGACGTTTTTGACCTTTTGGGCCTTTTGGCATATTTATCTCCATGCTTTGCGCTAAGCATAACACAGATAAGGGAAAGATTTCTAGGGAATGTAAGGTGGACTTGTTTCAAAGTGAGACACTACCAAAACATTCATGCAACAGAAATTCACCTCAAGAAAAGGCTCAAATCTAATGTAAGTCTTTGATTTTATTTACAAAAGTGATGGTGCCCAGGGGCGGAATTGAACCACCGACACGAGGATTTTCAGTTAGCGTACCTTTTAGAAGTAACCATATGATTTAAAAGGATTTTCTTAGTTAGAAATTTCAATCTGTTGCAAATCTGTTGCGTTTAGTCAGAAAAAAGGGCTTTTTCGACACCCTGAGCCAACGCCCGATCACCCTCTAAATCGTCCCATAGGTGCCCATACAAATCAAAAGTTATCTTAATACTGGAATGCCCCATGATAACTGATAGCCTCTTTGGATCAGCACCCGACTTGATGTATTACCTTTACGGACAGTACGGCCGCCCCTCTTGCGGCGCCGCTAATTACCGACCCATCAGGACCATATTCAACTGTTGGCGGGATATAGCCCTGAGGTGGCGGTGGTGGATAAGCGGGATTAAAATTTGTCTGCGTGGTCGCCCAGGCTTTGCACTCGGCGGTATCTTTGGCCTGCTGTTCCGAGCTTTGACCTTGCGTCGGGAAATAAAATTGACTCTGTTGAGCGATTGCAGGCGCCCCAAACCCGATGCCAACCAGCGCTAAAAGACTGAATTGGATTCCTTTTCTCATTCCTTACCTCCTCGTTTCAAATTTGAATTCCTCTTTTTTTTCCCTGCTGGCTCCAGAAAAAAATAAAAAACCAGTCATTTATTTGTAGTAAAATAATAGGGAGCTTTCTTGACATTTCCCGATACGGTAAAAAATTATTGATAATTTTTTTTGAATTTAAAGTGGGAATTTTTTTCCTGTCGCAAAATGTCAAGAACCCGGCTTCTCCAACTGTTAGGGTTCAATCCAACTCTTTTGAGGAAATTATGAAAAACTGTATCAGGTTTTTTTTGATTCCACTTTTAATCTTGGGACCGGCTTGGTTGGCCCATACTCAGGTAGAGGATCAGGATGTCCAGAGTGCCATTGAGGGGCCTATATATGATTGGCCCCGGGAATTTTTTGGCCCGAACGGTGAAAAACTTGAAATCCACCAGCCGCAAATTATTGAGTGGGATAATTACCAGCGGATCGAAGCTATTTCAGCGGTGGCGTTTTATTTGACCGAAGAGGCAAGCCCGTCCCTCGGGGTCATAAAATTTTCCGCGCGGACGGATGCAGATCTTGATAACCAGGAAGTCCTGTTGGCCGGGTTTGAATTGCGAAGTTCTAAATTTTCCGATCTTGATGAAGCAACCTCACAAAAAATTTCAGCCGAAATTGAAAAAATCCTGGCGCATGAAAAGGCCGTTATTATTTCCATGGACCGGATCATTGCCGGCCTGCCCGCCAACCAGCCTAAAACCAGAAGCCTTGAAAGCCAGATTAACCTGGAAGCTCCGCCAATTTTTATCAGTGAAGACCTGGCGTATCTGGTGATGCTCGATGGCGAACCAATCCTGCAGCAAATAGAGGACAGCGACCTGACCTTTGCGGTAAATACCAATTGGGATTTGTTTTATAAAAAGGAAAATGAAACATTTTATATCCTGGTTGAAGATTTATGGCTGGAGACCCAGGATTTAAAAGGCGATTGGAAGGTTGCGGAAAATTTGCCTGAAGATTTTTCGGCCCTGCCCGACGATGACAACTGGGCAGCCGTCAGGGAGAACCTTGAAGGCGGCAAGCCTGAGGGCGATATTCCCTCCCTTTTTGTCAGTTATCAACCCGCCGAGCTTATTCTTTTTGAGGGCGAGCCCTTGCTGGAAAGCATCGAGGGAACCCAGCTGATGTGGGCCACCAACACCGACAGTGATATCCTGTTCTCGCTGGAGACCAACAATTATTATTTCCTGGTTTCCGGGCGCTGGTTCAGAACCCCGGATTTGAACAGCGGCAACTGGACTTTTGCCACCCCCGAAATGCCCGGGGATTTTGCCTTGATCCCCGCGGACCATCCCCGGGGCCGGGTCCGGGTTGCGGTCGCCGGAACCCCTGAAGCGGACGAAGCCATTTTACTCGCCGGGGTTCCGCAAAAGGCCAAAATCAAAAGAAGCGAAGCCAAAATTGATGTCACCTATTCGGGCGAGCCTGAGTTTGAGGCCATTGTCGGCACCGAGATGTCCTATGCGGTGAATACCGCCTCCAGTGTTATCAAGGTGAGAGACAACTACCTGGCGGTGGAAGACGGGGTCTGGTTTACCTCCAAAAGCCCGACCGGGCCCTGGGAGGTTTCGACCGAAGTTCCGGATGAGATTTATACCATCCCGGCGAATTCCCCGGTGCATAATACCACCTATGTTTATGTTTACAGCCACACCACTGAATATGTTTACACCGGCTACACTTCGGGATACTGGGGAGTTTATGTCGGCTTTGGGGCGGTCATGTACGGCGCCGGGTGGTACCATTCGCCCTATTATTATTACAATCCCTTCCGGCCTTATTACCCCTACTATTATGGCCATTGGGCCAGCTATGGCTACCGGTCCTACTACAACCCCCATACCGGAACCTATGGCCGGGGCGGGTTTGTTTACGGCCCCTATGGAGGCTATGGGGCCGGCGCGCGCTATAACCCGAGCACCGGCGCCTATGCCCGAGGCGCGGTGGCCTATGGCAATGGCTGGGCCGAAGGGTGGGCACAGGCCTATAATCCCTCCACCGGCCGCGGGGCGATGACGTATCAGGGCGCGAATTCCTATTCAAACTGGGGCACAAGCGCCGTCAGGGGCGACAACGGCTGGGTGCAAACCGCCCACTACCGGGATGCCGACCAGGGCGCTTTTGGCTACCGCACCTCGGAAGGGGGCGTCGGCGGGATTGCTTATAAGGATGGCAATGTTTATGCCGGCCGGGATGGCAATGTTTACCGTCGGGACGAAAGCGGCAACTGGCAAAAAAACGACGGCGGCAGCTGGAACAATGTTGACGTTCCCTCGCGGGATAGCATTGATGGTTCGCAAGCCCGGCAGAATGTGGAGAACAGAAACCTGGATCGAAATACGGTCCAGACCCGCCAGACCCCGGCCACTCGAGAGTCAGCGGGCGGCGGCATCCACAGACCCCGGCCAATCGGACCTCACCCGGCGGCGGTATCCAGAACACGGTCAGCCGCGATTCAACCGGCGGCGGTATTATGTCGAACCGGCAAAATAGCGGCAGCTGGACCAGGCCAAACAGTTCCAACACCAACCGGCAATTGAACCGAGATTCGATGTCCCGTAGTCAGGGAAACCGGCAAACCAGAAGCCGGCAAGACTGGAAAAAAACTGGCAAATACAAGGGCTATGGCCAGAACCGGCAGCGTACCCGCCAGCGCAGCGGCGGGCGTCGGCGGTAACAACTGAAACGGCGATTCAAAAGGTGGGGGCAGGATATGGCACGCGGTCAAAACTTAAGGTTTTTCCCGGCGATTTTTCTATTGTGCATGATCGCCCTGGTTTATATCCCCGGGGTGGCTTTGGCTCAAAACGCTGATGAGTCTAAACCGGAAAGGGCGGCCCAAAACGACACCGATATTCCAAAAGCGGTTGATGCCCTGGGCCGGACAACCCCGCGGGGAGCCGTCGCTGGTTTTCTGGCGGCCGCCGAGGCCAATGATTTTGACCGCGCCGCGCAATACCTGGACCTGCGAAATATTTCCGATGAAGCTGCAGATCTCAGCGGCCCGGAGCTGGCTAAACGTCTCGACATTGTGCTGCAGCGAAGCGAATGGGTTGATGTCGATGGCTTGAGCGATCACCCAGACGGGATGGCAGGTGATGATCTGCCAAGTTACCGGGAAATGCTGACGCGCCTCAAGCGCGGGGACAAGGAATTTGTGCTGCTATTGCAACACGTGCCTGGGGGCGAGGGCCAGTTTGTCTGGAAAGTCTCGAATGCGACCGTCTCAAAAATCCCCGAACTTTATTCTGTGTTCGGGTATGGCGCAGGGATCGAGACAATTGCTGAACTTATCCCCGAGGGGTCCCTTTTTGGGGTGAAGATGTTCAAATGGGTGATTATTCTTGGTGTCGGCCTTCTTTCCGCTCCAGTTTTATGGGGCATTGGCTGGGCATTGGGCCGAAAACTGCCCATTAAAAACCCGGGAGTTAGGGAGCGCATTACCAAGTTTCTGACCCGGCCGCTAATGTTGCTTTTTGTCGTGATATTCATGCGCTGGACTTTTGAATATCTCGGGCTTGGTGTAAGTGGTCAAAAGATAACCGCCAGCTGGACTATTATTACAATTGTCGCGGTCTGGGTTTTGATAGCTTCTATTAGCCTTTTCCGAGATATTTTTTCCCTGAAGCTGGCTGCCAAGGGCCGTCCTGATGTGGTGGTGCTGCTCAAGCCTCTTATGACCGCAATCAAGACCATCATTGTCATCCTCGCCTTCATGCTTTGGCTGGATAATATAGGCGTCAACATTACTACCCTTTTGGCCGGCCTCGGCGTCGGTGGTATAGCTATTGCACTTGCTCTGCAGCGGCCGGTGGAAGATTTCTTGGCAGCTCTCGGCCTGTTTACCCAGCAGCAAGTCAAGGTTGGTGATTTTTGCCGGTTTGGTGACCAGGTAGGCACCATTGAGGAAATTGGCCTTAGAACAACACGGCTAAGAACCCTTGCAAATACGGTGGTTTCCCTGCCCAATGCGCGGTTTGCCGCTGAATATATCGAAAATATTTCAACCCGGAAAAAGATCCTTTATAACCCGACAATCCGGATCGACTTTGAAGCTAATCGCAAGGTTTTGGAGGCGGTGCTGAAAAACATTCGCACCATGCTTGGCAAAAATGCCAACGTCGCCGAGGAAGGCTTAAGAGTACGGTACCGGAGAATCTCCCTCAATTCCCATGACATAGAGATTTTCGCTTACATTGAGAAAACAGAATGGACTGAATATCTTGAAATAACTGAAACCCTGAATTTGGAAGTTCTTGATGCAGTTGAAAAAGCAAATGCCAAATTGGCAGTCCCAATTCAAATGATAAAAATGGATTCTTCAAAGCTCAAATAACGTCATTCAGTAAAATGAATTCTATGGACTAATCATCAGCTTCCTGGCTTGGATTATTTTGTTCGGAAGCCACTTTTCCAAAACTTTCAATTATCCCGATTATTTTATCATTTTGCTGGTTTTGAGATTTTTTCATTTCTTCAACGTGGCCAACGAAGGTTTCATACAAGGCATGAGTTTCCTGTGCGCTCAGATAATTCCAATAAGAAATCACTGCTGACATGGTTAAACTTGATGCCGATACCACCACGGCGACAGTGGCGATTGTAAAACTTTTCCGTGAAGATTCTCTGGCTTCATTGCCGATTTGTATAATTGTATCATTCATGTTTCTGGCTAACTCAGTAACCTGAAGGAAAACTTGGTTTATTTCCTCGAAATATTCGATAAGGTCGTGCAAACGTTGGTTGGTTTCCTGAATAGGATCTACTTCGTGGGTTTTTCTTCCGCCTTTTTTCACAGCCAATTTTTTAGCCTTCTCAGCTATTGAGGATCGAAGGGCTTCTCCTTTTTCAGAAAGCTTTTTCATATCCTCTTTTAAAGTTGGACCTATGGACTTAACCCCAGAAATAGCCTTTTCAAGCTTTTCTGAAAGCGTGCGGTTTTCTTGTAGTAGTTTCTTGGTTTTTGCACTTGTTTTGTCGGAACGTTTGATTGATTTCCTCATTTTCTTTTCTCCCTTAGGTTTTTCAGCCGTTGCCTGAAAAGGTCAAAATTCCTGAATTTTCCAGCCGTTTTGGGTGTGTCAATTTTTATCCTTAGGTTTTTAATGGAGATGAAGGAAGAGAAATCCCATTTTTGGTTAAATAAAATTTTATTAAAATTTTCCTTTTGTCGTGAAATGTCAAGAAAGGTCTTTTTAAATTTATTACAAGTATCCGGTTGGTTTCTGATTTTTGATTGGGGCCAGTAGAAACCGGAGGGGAAAAATTATGAAGAACATTCTGTTTATAACTAGTCTGCTAATAGCTACTGGTGTGGCTTCGGTACAAGCCTCGGCCCAGACGAATGAGGAATACTTGGAGCAGGGCGCTGCGACTACTGAGAAAAACCACTTGAATGTCCCCTTCGTAAAGCCGGAGAATTGGAAAACCCCTTACACGACGCCTGGTAACTGGCCTATTTTCGAAAATCGTGGCCCGATCGACCGTTCACCAAAGGACAAGTCATCGAAGGTACTTGTCATGGGGACAGGCGACCCTACGCCGAATCCTTATCGATACGGCCCGGCTATGGCGGTCATCGTGAATGGGTATCCCTATTTTGTTGATGCTGGAGAAGGCTGGTGGAGAGCGTTGGCGCATGCCGTATTGACACAGGATGCCCTTGATCTTGCGTCAGTCTTTGCCTTGCCAAATCTGAAGTACATGTTCCTCACCCATCTGCATGAAGACCATACCGTGGGACTGCCTTCGTTTATCTCGAATCCCTACAAATTCATGGAAACTGGTGACAAGAAAGTGTACGGGCCGGAAGGTGTGGACGAGATGATTAGACATATCAACGCGGCCTGGAGCATCGACCGGCACGAAATGGCCCAGGGTTCCATCGGGCGGGGGCCTCACGGATCAACAGCCGTTGGTATTCCCGTCTGGCCGAATACCGGACTGGAAGGCCGGATAATCTTCGAGGATGAAAACGTAATTGTTGAAGCCTTTCCCTCGAAGCATGGGTTTCTTGAACATACATATGCTTACAGATTCACGACCAAGCCAGATGGCCGCGTAATCGCCTTCGGGGGAGACGGAATTTACTCGCAAGGGCTAGTTGCTGCCGCGAAGGATGCAGATATACTGTTCATTGAAGGTATCACCCGAAAGAACATCAGGTTCGCCACTTGGGGCGGTGACACGGAAGAAGAGAAGGTTAAGACGATAGGTGCCTACCACATGTTCCCTGATCGCTTGAAGAAGGTCTACGACGAGTCTGGAGTGAAAAGAATCGTGTTGGTTCACGTCCAGAATTACAGCGATCCTGAAAACTTCGATCGCCTTGGCGTTCTGCAAGAAATGATCGATGAAGGCATCGTGAATATCCTCCTTGCTCAGGATGGGGACTTATATTGAAATTTTGCTTTTATCAAAACCACCGATTGATAGGAAAATCTAGAGGTTGCTGAAGGACTGAAAATGCCAATTAAACCTTAGGGAGAGAACTATGAAAACTTTATCGAAAACAAATGTTTGGGCCACTGAATTGTTCGCTGGCGGCGCACGGAAATTATTTCTGGCATTCATTATTCTGGTTGTGCCGGCAATTTTTAGCCAGGCTTATGCCCAGGATCAAGATGAGAAGCCCAATATCCTAATCATTTGGGGTGATGATGTCGGTCAAAGCAATATCAGCGCCTATACCATGGGGTTGGTGGGCTACAGGACCCCCAATATCGATCGGATCGCAAATGAGGGGATGATTTTCACCGACTATTACGCCGAACAATCGTGTACCGCGGGAAGGTCTTCGTTCATAACCGGGCAAAGCGTTTATCGCACCGGGCTTTCAAAGGTTGGCTTGCCTGGCGCCAAGGAGGGAATGGACCCGAGAGACCCAACCATTGCCGGTTTGCTAAAGGCCTATGGCTATGTCACCGGCCAGTTCGGCAAAAACCATTTGGGTGATCAGGACGTACATTTGCCGACAAACAACGGGTTTGATGAATTTTTTGGCAACCTCTATCACCTCAATGCCGAAGAAGAGCCTGAGAACGAGGATTATCCTGACCCTAAAAAATATCCAAACTTCAAGGAACGGTTTGGCCCCCGCGGTGTGATTCATTCTTATTCTGATGGCCGCATCGAGGACACCGGCCCGCTGACTAAAAAACGCATGGAAACCGTGGATGATGAAAGTATCGCCCTGGCGCTTCGGTTTATTAGAGATGCGGTTGAGGATGGAACGCCATTTTTTGTTTGGTGGAATGGCACCCGGATGCATTTCCGGACCCATGTCAAGGCGGAACTTAGAGGTATTTCAGGGCAAGACGAATACGCTGATGGCATGGTCGAACATGACATGCATGTCGGACAGTTTCTGGCCCTGCTTGATGAGCTTGGTATTGCCGATAACACCATCGTCTTTTATTCCACAGACAATGGCCCCCACATGAACACCTGGCCCGATGCCGGCTGGTCGCCCTTCCACGGTGAAAAGAACACCAACTGGGAAGGCGGGTGGCGGGTGCCAGCAATGGTCCGTTGGCCCGGCAGAATTGAAGCAAGTTCAGTCTCCAATGATATCATGCACCACATGGACTGGCTGCCGACACTTCTGGCCGCTGCCGGAACAGACGACATTAAAGAGCGTTTACTGGAGGGCGGTGTCAAATCTATCGGCCGCGAATATAAGGTCCATCTCGATGGCTATAATTTCCTGCCCTACCTGACCGGACAAACGGACGAAAGTCCGCGCCGCGAGATATTTTACTTCTCCGACACCGGTGAGCTGACGGCGCTCCGGTATGACGATTGGAAGCTGATTTTCATGGAACAGGAAGAAGCAGAAACCCTGCGGGCCTGGATCGAGCCGTGGACGCCACTCCGCGTTCCGCTACTGTTTAATCTGCGCCGTGATCCTTATGAACGCGCTTACACGACTTCAAATACTTTCTACGACTGGATGATTGACCGGATTTTTCTGTTGGTTCCGGCCCAAGTTTATGTTGGCCAGTTCCTGCAAACATTCGTAGAGTTTCCTCCAAGGCAAAAACCAGCAACTTTCGGTATCGACCAGGTCTTGGAAAAACTTGAAGACTCGCATTGACGGACCAAAATTTTCGAGAACGGGGGAAGCACAATGCTTCCCCCTTTTTTTTCTAGGAGGAAATAAATGAAAAAGAATTTAATTACTTTGTGCTTCGTTCTGATTTTTACGGGCTGTATGCCTCGTGAAGCCGTGGATCCATTGCCGTCGTGGGGCGAGGGGCAAACCAAAGAAGCCATTATCCAGTTTGTAACCGAGGTAACCACGGAAGGCGGGACGGGGTTTGTGCCGGCGCCTGAGCGTATTGCGGTGTTTGATAACGACGGCACGCTGTGGGCCGAACAGCCCATGTATGTCCAGCTGGTGTTTGCCCTTGACCGGGTTAAGGCGCTGGCCCCCGAGCACCCGGAATGGAAGGATGAACAGCCATTTAAAGCGGTGCTGGAAGGTGATATGGAAACCCTTCTGGCGGGCGGGGAACACGCCCTGCTTAACCTCGTTATGGCTACCCACGCCGGTACCACCCAGAAAGAATTCGCACAAATCGTCAAGGACTGGCTGGCCACCGCAAGGCATCCGAAAACCGGTCGTCCCTACACCGAAATGGTTTACCAGCCGATGCTAGAGCTTCTTGCTTATCTTCGCGCCAATGGCTTTAAAACCTACATCGTCTCTGGCGGCGGCATTGAGTTTATGCGCCCCTGGACTGAAGCTGTTTATGGCATCCCGCCCGAACAGGTGGTCGGCAGCAGCATCAAGACCAAGTTTGAAATGCGTGGGAGCGAGCCCGTCCTGGTTCGCCTTCCAGAGCTCAATTTCCTTGATGACAAAGACGAAAAGCCGGTTGCCATCAACCAGCATATTGGGCGCCGCCCGATTGCCGCTTTTGGAAACTCAGACGGTGATTTGCAGATGCTTCAGTGGGTTGCAGCGGGAGATGGCCCGCGTTTTGCCCTTTACGTTCATCACACCGATGGGAACCGGGAATGGGCCTATGACCGTGATTCCAGCATTGGCCGCCTCGCCAAGGGTTTAGAAGCGGCTGCGGCTAACGGCTGGACCGTCGTTGATATGAAGGAAGACTGGAGGGTCATCTTCCCAGACAACTAGGAAGGATAAAATTATGAAAAAGACCCTATCAATTTTAATAGCAGGTGCTGCCTTGGCATTTTCGCCTTTAGTTGCCGGGGCTCAGGAGATTAAGGAGCAGTTTAACAATACCGGGGCAACGTTTTATAACTGGTGCAAGGATTATCCCGAAGGGGAAGGTATTCGATAAGGCGACTTCGCCTTTAAAAGAACAGTCAACATAACCCCAGAAAATGCCTGTTTCGAAGCTTTACTCTAATCAGGATAAATCTTGGAAATTTTGGCTCCCTCAAGTGTCAGGTTGTACATCAATCCCTTGGCACCAAAGACAAACCCGATTACCGGTTTATTAGCGGTCTTGGTATTAATATTACCAGAACCATCCAGTGTGACCAAA
>SMXR01000079.1 GCA_004356215.1 Alphaproteobacteria bacterium
GGTCCAGGAGTTTGCGGAACATTTCAACCCCGGTACAGACCGTCTTGGTGGTGTCCTTGATGCCGACAATCTCGATGTTGTCGCCAATGTTGATGATGCCCTGCTCGATCCGGCCGGTGACCACCGTGCCGCGGCCGGAGATCGAGAACACATCCTCGATCGGCATCAGGAAAGGCTTGTCAATCGGACGCTTGGGCTGCGGGATGTAGCTATCAACAGCTTCCATCAGTTTATTGATGGATTCTTTGCCGATGGCATCGTCCCGGCCTTCCAAAGCCGCCAGGGCGGAGCCATGAATAATCGGAATGTCGTCACCGGGGAAGTCGTAATAAGACAACAGTTCACGGATTTCCATCTCAACCAGCTCCAAAAGCTCGTCATCATCAACCTGGTCAACCTTGTTCAGGTAAACCACCAGCGAGGGCACGCCAACCTGGCGGGCGAGCAAGATATGCTCCCGGGTCTGCGGCATCGGGCCGTCAGCAGCACTGACAACCAGAATAGCGCCATCCATTTGCGCCGCGCCGGTGATCATGTTCTTGACGTAATCGGCATGGCCCGGGCAATCGACATGGGCGTAATGGCGATTGTCGGTTTCATATTCAACATGCGCGGTCGAGATCGTGATGCCGCGCTCGCGTTCTTCCGGCGCCTTGTCGATATTGTCATACGAGGTGAACTCGGCTTGGCCCTTTTCTGCCAGCACCTTGGTGATCGCCGCCGTCAGCGTCGTCTTGCCATGATCAACGTGACCAATCGTGCCTACGTTGCAATGCGGTTTGGTCCGCTCAAATTTCGCCTTAGCCATAGTTTCTTCCCTTCTTTAGATCAAACATTTCAAATTAAGGTGTTGATATACTTATGCAAATTTCTCTTTAACTTCTTCTGCCACGTTGGTCGGCACTTCGTTGTAGTTGGCAAACTGCATCGTGAACTGGGCGCGGCCCTGGCTCATCGAGCGCAGCTGGTTGACATAGCCAAACATATTGGCCAGCGGCACTTCTGATTTAATGACACTGGCCGACCCGCGGGTTTCGGTGCCCTGCACCTGGCCGCGCCGTGAATTCAGGTCACCGATGATATCGCCCATATATTCTTCCGGGGTGACGACTTCGACCGCCATGATTGGCTCCAAAAGCTTGATGCCGGCCTTTCGGCCCGCTTCGCGCATGGTGCCGCGACCAGCAATCTCAAACGCCAGCGCCGACGAGTCGACGTCATGGTAAGCGCCATCGGTCAGGGTGATCTGGAAATCGATAACTGGAAAGCCAACCAGGATACCGCTTTTGGCAATTTCCAACATACCCTTTTCGACCGAGGGGATAAATTCCTTGGGGATTTTACCGCCCTTGATTTTATCTGTGAATTCAATGCCCGATCCGCGTTTGGTCGGGGTAAAGGTGGCCTTGACACGGCCGAACTGGCCGGCGCCACCAGATTGTTTCTTGTGGGTGTAATCAACCTCAACTGCACGGGCTAAAGTTTCACGGTAGGCCACCTGCGGTGCGCCGACGTTGGCTTCAACCTTGAATTCACGCCGCATCCGGTCAACCAGGATATCAAGGTGCAATTCACCCATGCCCTTGATGATGGTCTGGCCACTTTCCTGATCGGTGGTGACCCGGAACGAGGGGTCTTCCTGCGCCAGGCGGTGCAGGGCAACGCCCATTTTTTCCTGGTCGGCCTTGGTTTTTGGCTCAACCGCCACTTCAATCACGGGGTCGGGGAATTCCATCCGCTCAAGCACAATCGGCTTCATGAAACTACACAGTGTTTCCCCGGTGGTGGTGTCCTTGAGGCCGCACAGCGCAATAATATCGCCGGCGCGGGCTTCCTTGACATCTTCACGGTGATTGGCGTGCATCAAAAGCATACGGCCGATTTTTTCTTTTTTGTCTTTGACCGAGTTCATAATTGCATCGCCGGCCTTCAGGACGCCCGAATAAATCCGGACAAATGTCAGGGTACCGACAAAAGGGTCGGTCATGATCTTGAACGCCAGGCCGGAAAAAGGCTCATCATCACTTGCTTTCCGTGTCATTTCGGTCTCGCCGTCAATCGACGTGCCCTTTATCGCCACGACATCAACCGGAGACGGCAAAAAATCAACCACGGCATCGAGAAGCGGCTGCACACCCTTGTTCTTGAACGCGGTGCCGTTCAGAATCGGAACAAAATCACCGGCAATTGTGCCTTTGCGGATCGCAGCCTTAAGCTCGGCCACACTGGGCTCTTCGCCGTCGAGGTATTTTTCAAGAAGGACTTCGTCTTCCTCAACCGCCATTTCCAGCATTTCGGTGCGCGCCAGCGTAGCCTCGTCCAGCAAATCAGCCGGAATATCAACAGATTCGAACTCAGCGCCAAGGTTTTCGTCTTTCCAGACAACCGCCTTCATTTTTACCAGGTCGATAACGCCCTTGTAGTCGGCTTCGGCCCCGATCGGCAGCTGGATCACCAGCGCCTTGGCACCGAGGCGATCCTTGATCATTTCGACGCAGCGTTTAAAATTGACGCCGATGCGATCCATTTTGTTGACAAAACACATCCGCGGGACACCATATCTGTCGGCCTGGCGCCAAACCGTTTCAGACTGGGGCTCAACCCCGGCAACCCCGTCAAAAATTGCAACGGCGCCATCCAATACCCGGAGCGAACGCTCTACCTCAATGGTGAAATCTACGTGACCCGGAGTATCAATAATGTTGATACGGTGGTCGTCCCAAAAACAGGTGGTGGCCGCCGAGGTAATCGTGATACCGCGTTCCTGTTCCTGTTCCATCCAGTCCATGGTGGCGGCACCATCGTGTACTTCGCCAATTTTATGGCTGCGCCCGGTGTAAAACAGAATCCGCTCTGTGGTGGTGGTTTTACCGGCATCAATATGGGCCATGATGCCAATATTGCGGTATTTGTCTATGGGGGTGGTGCGTGCCATTTTCTTAATTTCTGTGTTTGTCCTGAGTTACCAACGGTAATGCGAGAAGGCCTTGTTGGCCTCTGCCATTTTATGGGTGTCTTCGCGTTTCTTGATGGCTGATCCGCGGTTATTGGCAGCATCCAGAAGTTCGCCGGAAAGGCGCTCTTTCATGGTGCGCTCGGACCTCTTGCGGGCCATATCGATAATCCAGCGGATGGCTAATGCCTGCGAGCGTTCGGCCCGGACTTCGACCGGGATCTGATAGGTGGCGCCACCCACCCGGCGTGAGCGCACTTCGATAACCGGCTTGACGTTTCCAAGGGCCTCATGAAAAAGCACCAGAGGATCGGTTTTTGCCTTGTTTTCCATCTGCTCCAGTGCCCCGTAAACAATATGTTCGGCGATCGATTTCTTGCCGTCGAACATGAGCGAGTTGACAAACTTGGTAATAACCAGGTCGCCGAACTTGGGATCGGGTAAAACTTGACGTTTTTCTGCTGCGTGGCGGCGTGACATCGATTTCTTCTCCGTTTTCCGTTACTTGGGCCGTTTGGTGCCGTATTTGGAACGGCCTTGCCTGCGGCTTGAGACGCCCTGGGTATCCAGCACACCGCGCAGGATGTGATAGCGCACCCCGGGCAAATCCTTGACGCGGCCACCGCGGATCAGGACCACCGAATGTTCCTGCAGGTTATGGCCTTCGCCGGGAATATAACTGGTGACCTCGGCCCCATTTGTAAGACGAACCCGGGCTACTTTACGCAATGCCGAGTTCGGTTTCTTTGGAGTCGTGGTATAAACGCGCATGCATACGCCGCGTTTTTGCGGACAACTTTCCAGGGCCGGAACCTTGGTGCGCGCCACGATTTTCTTGCGGGGCTTCCTGATTAGCTGGTTTACCGTAGGCATATTTATAAACCTTTATCTCTAAAAACTGAAGCCAGGCCTGGCTTTCGACAAGAAAGAGAGCACCCATGCCGTGCCCTTATTTTTTGGGCCGGAGTGCCTTCTGGCAACAATCAACGTTTTTAATCTTGCTCAATCAGCGCAGCGTTTAGCTATAGAAGTGAAGCTACCACCTGCCCCTGAGCTGGGCGCAATATATGCATGTGCCCCCTCCTCGTCAACCAAAAAAGAGGGGGGTGGAAAATTAATTTTTTCGCTGAAAAATCAGCCGCTTAAGCAGGGTTTTCCTCCGACACTTCCAGGGCCTCTTCGGGTTCTTCGGCCTTGCGTTTTGCCAGGATCTCGTTATCGCGTTTTTTGGCTTCGGCTTCAAGCCGGCGCATCGCCGCGCCGGTGCCCGCCGGGATCAAGCGTCCGACAATGACGTTTTCCTTCAAACCTTCAAGCCGGTCGACCTTGCCGTTCACGGCGGCATCGGTCAGGACCCGTGTGGTTTCCTGGAACGACGCGGCAGAAATAAACGACTTGGTCTGCAATGACGCCTTGGTGATGCCAAGCAGAACCGGTTTGCCGGTTGCCGGGGTTTTCTTTGCGGCGACAAGTGCAATATTTACCTCTTCGAACTCTTCGCGCTCGATATTTTCGCCGAGCAGGAATTTGGAATCGCCCGAGGTCTTGATTTCAATCTTTTGCAGCATCTGGCGTGCAATCACCTCGATATGCTTGTCGTTGATCTTGACGCCCTGTAGCCGGTAAACCTCCTGGACTTCCTGCACCAGATAGTTGGCCAGTGCCTCAATGCCCATAACATCAAGAATATCATGGGGCGCGGGGTTGCCATCAAGCAGGTATTCACCCTTCTGGATAAAGTCACCCTCGCGGACAGCGATATGCTTGCCCTTGGGCACCAGGTATTCTGCCGGGTCGCCGTCCCCATTCTGCGGGCGGATCAAAATCCGGCGTTTGTTCTTGTAATCCTTGCCAAATTCCACAATGCCGTCAATCTCAGCGATAATCGCATGGTCCTTGGGCCGGCGGGCTTCGAACAGCTCAGCCACCCGGGGCAAACCGCCGGTAATATCGCGGGTTTTGGCGGCTTCGCGAGGAATACGGGCAATCACGTCACCGGCGTGGACTTTTTCGCCGTCCTCAACCGAAAGAATCGCGTCAACCGACAGGTGATACCGGGCCTCGGTGCCATTCGCCAGCTTCACGACCTTTTTCTTGCCATCACGCAGGGTAATGCGCGGCCGCAGTTCGGTGCCCTTCGGCGAAGACCGCCAGTCGATCACCACCATCGAGGTAATGCCGGTGGCTTCATCCATGATTTCCTTGACCGAAACCCCTTCGACCAGATCGACCAGGTGGGCGACGCCGCCCTGTTCGGTGATAATCGGGATGGTGAACGGATCCCATTGGCAAATTTTATCGCCTTTCTTGATTTTTTGTTTGGCCTTAACCAGCAGGGTCGCCCCGTAGGGAATCTTATGCCGGGCACGCTCGCGGCCCTCGGCATCGACGAGGATTACCTCCAGGTTACGGGACATTACGATGATCCGGCCCTTGGAATCCTTGACGACATTGGAATTTTCGATTTTCACGATTGCGTCCTGGGTTGCCTCAATCGACGATTGCTCGTTGACCGTTGCGGTGCCGCCGATGTGGAACGTGCGCATGGTCAGCTGGGTCCCCGGTTCACCAATTGACTGGGCGGCAATGACACCGACCGCTTCACCCAGGTTTACCGGGGTGCCACGGGCCAGGTCGCGTCCGTAACAACTGCCACAGGTTCCGCCCTTGGTTTCGCACGTCAGGACCGAGCGGATCTTGATCTCGGAAACACCGGCGGTCTCGATCTTGTCAACCACGGCTTCTTCAAGCAGGGTACCGGCCTCGGCCAGAACCTCACCGGAAATCGGGTCTTTAATATCTTCAGCCGGGGTGCGGCCAAGAATACGCTCGGGCAATGGCTCGAGAACGGTACCGCCCTCAACCACTTCGCGAACAGTCAGCCCGTTGGTGGTGCCGCAATCCAGCTCAACAATCACGCAATCCTGGGCGACGTCGACTAAACGGCGGGTGAGATACCCCGAGTTCGCGGTCTTCAGCGCGGTATCGGCCAAACCTTTACGGGCGCCATGGGTGGAATTGAAGTATTCCAGCACGCTGAGGCCTTCTTTAAAGTTTGAGATAATCGGATTTTCAATAATCTCACCGGAGGGCTTGGCCATCAGGCCGCGCATCCCAGCCAGCTGCTTCATTTGCGCCGCCGAACCACGGGCGCCGGAATGGGCCATCATGTAAATCGAATTGATTTCCGCCTCACGGCCGGTTTTTTTATCAACCTTCGCGGTGGAAATTATTTTCATCATTTCATCGGCCACTTTATCAGTACACTGGGCCCAGGCATCAACCACCTTGTTGTATTTTTCGCCCTGGGTAATCAGGCCTTCCTGGTATTGATCTTCGTATTCCTTTACCAGCGCGCGGGTTTCATTCACCAGGGTTTCCTTGGTCTCCGGAATAATCATGTCGTCCTTGCCGAACGAAATGCCGGCCTTGGCAGCGTGCTTGAAACCAAGCCTCATGATGCCATCGGCAAACAGCACGGTTTCCTTCTGGCCACATTGCCGGTAAACCGTGTGGATCACGTCGGAAACTTCTTTTTTGGTCAGCAGGCGGTTGAAGGCGGAGAACGGAACCTTGCCATTTTTTGGCAATTGATCGGCCAAAAGCATCCGCCCCGGGGTGGTTTCCACCCGCTCGGTGACCGGGTTGCCGTCTTCATCGATGGTCTCGAAACGCGAGGTAATCTTGGAATGAAGCGTGACGAAGCCGTTGTCCAGCGCCATCTGGATTTCATTAAGGTCACCAAAGATCATGCCTTCACCAACCTCGCCCTTGCGTTCCATGGAAAGATAATAGAGGCCGAGAACAATATCCTGGGAGGGGACAATGATCGGCTGGCCGTTTGAAGGGCTAAGAATATTATTGGTCGACATCATCAAAACCCGGGCTTCAAGCTGGGCTTCCACGGAAAGCGGGATGTGAACCGCCATTTGGTCACCGTCAAAGTCGGCGTTAAAAGCGGCGCAGACCAAGGGGTGCAACTGGATTGCCTTACCTTCGATCAGAACCGGTTCAAACGCCTGGATGCCTAACCTGTGCAGCGTTGGCGCGCGGTTCAGCAGCACCGGATGTTCGCGGATTACTTCATCGAGGATATCCCAAACTTCCTTGCGTTCTTTTTCAACAATGCGCTTGGCCTGCTTGATGGTTGGGGCCATGCCCTTTTTATCAAGCCGTGAATAAATGAAAGGTTTGAACAGCTCGAGGGCCATTTTCTTCGGCAGGCCGCATTGATGCAAAAGCAATTCAGGGCCAACCACAATCACCGAGCGGCCGGAATAATCGACGCGCTTGCCGAGCAAGTTTTGGCGGAACCGGCCTTGCTTGCCCTTGAGCATGTCCGAGAGCGATTTCAGCGGCCGTTTGTTGGTGCCGGTGATGGTGCGGCCACGCCGCCCGTTGTCAAACAGCGCATCAACCGCTTCCTGCAGCATGCGTTTTTCATTCCGGACAATAATGTCTGGGGCGCGCAGCTCTATCAGGCGTTTCAGGCGGTTGTTACGGTTGATCACCCGGCGATACAGGTCGTTCAGGTCCGAGGTGGCAAAGCGACCGCCATCGAGGGGCACCAGGGGACGCAATTCGGGCGGAATCACCGGGACCACCTTCATGATCATCCATTCCGGACGGTTGCCGGAATTCAGAAACGCTTCAATGACCTTCAGGCGTTTCACGATTTTAATTGGTTTTAAGGCCGATTTGGTTTCAGCCAGATCAATCAGCAATTGCGCGCGAATTTCTTCCAGTTCCAGCTGGGTTAGCAATTTGTAAATCGCTTCGGCGCCGATTTCGGCTTCGAAGGCGTCTTCACCGTACTGGTCTTGGGCACGGTAATAATCCTCTTCCGAGAGCAATTGCATCGGCTTCAACGGGGACATGCCCGGCTCGGTAACAATAAAGCTTTCAAAATAAAGAACCCGCTCGAGATCCTTCAGGGTCATGTCCAGCAAAAGACCAATGCGGCTGGGCAATGATTTTAAAAACCAGATGTGGGCAACCGGAGCGGCAAGTTCGATATGGCCCATGCGCTCACGGCGGACGTTGGACCGGGTCACTTCTACGCCACATTTCTCGCACGTAATGCCTTTATATTTCATGCGTTTGTATTTACCGCACAGGCATTCATAATCCTTGGTCGGGCCAAAGATACGGGCACAAAAAAGGCCGTCACGTTCCGGTTTGAAGGTCCGGTAGTTGATGGTTTCCGGCTTTTTAATTTCACCAAACGACCACGAGCGGATGCGCTCAGGCGAGGCAATCATAATTTTAATCTGGTCAAAAGTTTCAGGCTTTTGGCCGGGTTGGTAGAATTTAATCAGTTCCTGGTTCATGAGCGGCAACTCTTTCCTTTAAATTCCAAACCTATTGCTCGGTCGACTTGAGTTCGACATTCAAACCCAACGAGCGCATTTCCTTAACCAACACGTTGAAGCTTTCCGGGACCCCGGCTTCAAAAGTGTCGTCGCCTTTAACGATGGCTTCGTAAATCTTGGTACGGCCGGCGACGTCATCTGATTTGACCGTCAGCATTTCCTGCAAGGTAAAGGCGGCGCCGTAGGCCTGCAGGGCCCATACTTCCATTTCACCAAAACGCTGGCCACCGAACTGGGCTTTACCGCCCAGCGGCTGTTGGGTGACGAGGCTGTAAGGTCCGATTGAACGGGCGTGGATCTTGTCATCAACCAAATGATGAAGTTTCAGCATGTAAATGTACCCGACCGTTACCTTACGGTCGAACATCTCACCGGTGCGACCGTCAGAGAGCTCGACCTGGCCCGACTTATCAAGTCCGGCCTGCTCGAGCATGTTGGTGACATCTTCTTCCTTGGCGCCATCAAAAACCGGGGTTGCCATCGGGATGCCACCCTTGATGTTTTCGGCCATTTCAAGCAATTCAGCGTCGTTCAGGTCTTCAATTTTGGCTTTGTATTCATCGGCACCGTAGATTTCCTTCAGCTTTTTCCTGAGGTCTTCGATTGTGGCGCCATTGGACTGGTAAGCATCAATCAGCTTTCCAACCTGCTTGCCAAGGCCGCGCGCGGCCCAACCCAGATGGGTTTCAAAAATTTGACCAACATTCATTCGGCTGGGAACCCCAAGCGGGTTTAAAACGATATCAATCGGGGTGCCATCGTCCAGATACGGCATGTCTTCAACCGGAACAATGCGAGAGATCACACCCTTGTTGCCGTGGCGGCCAGCCATTTTATCACCGGGCTGCAGCTTCCGTTTAACGGCCACGAACACCTTGACCATTTTCAAGACACCGGGCAGCAATTCATCACCGCGCTGGAGTTTTTCAACCTTGTTCTCGAAACGCTTTTGCAGCGCCTGTTTGGAAATCTCAAACTGCTCCTTCAAGGCTTCAATGTTCTTCATGATTTTGCCATCGCCGATTGCCAGGTGCCACCATTCGGCATGCTTCAGGTTTTCCAAAGCTTCATCGGTTATCAAAGTTCCTTTTTTCATGGCACGAATGCCAGCGGTAACTTTTTTACTCACCAGAAGAGGTTTCAGACGGCCATAGACGTTGCGCTCAAGAATCATGCGCTCATCGTCCCTGTCCTTGGCAAGATGCTCAATTTCGTCACGCTCAATGGTTAATGCGCGTTCGTCCTTGTCAACGCCGTGGCGGTTGAACACCCGGACTTCAACAACGGTACCGGCAACCCCCGGCGGCAAGCGCATCGAGGTGTCACGCACATCAGAGGCCTTTTCACCAAAGATCGCGCGCAGTAGTTTTTCTTCCGGGGTAATCGGGCTTTCGCCTTTGGGGGTGATTTTGCCGACCAGAATATCGCTCGGGCCAACCTCGGCCCCAATGTAAACGATTCCAGCCTCATCCAGATTCCTGAGGCCCTCTTCGCCAACGTTGGGAATATCGCGGGTGATTTCTTCAGGGCCAAGCTTGGTATCACGCGCCATGACTTCAAATTCCTCAATATGAATCGAGGTGAAGACGTCATCCTTCACGATACGTTCGGAAATCAGGATTGAATCCTCAAAGTTATAGCCATTCCAGGGCATGAACGCGACCAGCATATTGCGGCCCAACGCCAACTCGCCAAGGTCGGTTGACGGACCATCGCAGATGATGTCGCCCTTCTCGATTTTATCACCAACCTTCACCAGCGGCCGCTGGTTAATGCACGTCGACTGGTTTGAGCGCTGGAATTTCAGCAAATTGTAAATATCAACCCCGGGCTCACCCGCCTTCACCTCTTTGGTGGCGCGAATAACGATACGGGTTGCATCCACCTGATCGACAACACCGGACCTTTTGGCGACGATCGCAGCATGGGAATCACGGGCGACAATTTCTTCCATACCGGTGCCGACAAAAGGTGCTTCCGAGCGCAACAGAGGCACCGCCTGGCGTTGCATGTTCGATCCCATCAAGGCACGGTTGGCGTCATCGTTTTCCAGGAAAGGAATCAGCGAAGCGGCAACAGAGACCAACTGTCTCGGGGAAACGTCCATCATGTCGACTTTTTCGGGGCTGCTCATGATAAACTCACCGCCGAGGCGGCAGCTGATCAGGTCAGCGACAAATTTATTCTTGGAATCAAGTTCGGCGTTGGCCTGGGCAATCACGTATTTGGCTTCTTCCATCGCGGAAAAATAAACCACGTCATTGGTAGCCTTGCTCTTGACCACTTTTCGGTAAGGGGTTTCGATAAAGCCGTACTTGTTGACCCGGGCGAAAGAGGCCAGCGAGTTAATCAGGCCGATATTCGGCCCTTCAGGGGTTTCAATCGGGCAAATCCGGCCATAATGGGTTGGGTGGACGTCGCGCACCTCAAAACCGGCGCGTTCCCGGGTCAACCCGCCCGGCCCAAGCGCACTAAGGCGGCGCTTGTGGGTAATTTCCGACAGCGGGTTGGTCTGATCCATAAACTGCGAAAGCTGGGACGAGCCAAAGAATTCCTTGACCGCAGCCACGACTGGTTTGGCGTTTATCAGGTCGTGGGGCATGACGGTATCGATGTCGACCGACGACATGCGCTCGCGAATAGCGCGTTCCATGCGCAGCAGGCCAATCCGGTACTGGTTTTCCATCAGCTCACCGACCGAACGCACCCGGCGGTTGCCAAGATGGTCGATATCATCGACCTCGCCGCGGCCATCCTTGATATTCATCAGCGTTTTCAAGCACGCCAGGATGTCTTCTTTCCTTAAGATGCCAACTTTATCGTCGCAATCCAGCCCCAGGCGCATGTTCATTTTTACCCGGCCAACGGCTGACAGGTCATAGCGTTCTGAATCGAAAAACAGGGATTTGAACAGCGTTTCTGCGGTTTCCCTGGTTGGCGGCTCGCCGGGGCGCATGACTTTATAAATTTCAGCCAACGCACCATCGTATTCTTCAACCTTGTCGGCCATCAGGGTGTTGCGCATGTAGGCACCAACATTAATGTGGTCGATATCCAAAATTTTCAGGACCTTGATTTTGACTTCATCCAGCTTGGCAAGAATATCTTCGTTCAACTCTTCCCCGGCTTCGACATAAATCTCACCGGTTTTTTCGTTGATCAGGTCTTCGGCGGCAAAGCGGCCATGCAAATCTTCGGCCGGGACCAGGATTTCCTTGACCTTGGTCTTTTCAAGATCACGCACCATGTGCGGCGTAATTTTGACACCGGCTTCAAAAATCACTTCGCCGCTTTTGGCATTGACAACGTCATAACCGGGGCGAACACCGCGCCAGCGGGCGGGGGAAAACTGGATTGACCAACCCGATTTTTCCTTTTTCATGTCAATTAGATCGTAGAAATAATGGAGGATTTCCTCGGATGTCATGCCCAGGGCATAAAGGAAAGTGGTCACCGGCAGCTTGCGGCGCCGGTCAATACGGGTGAACACCAAATCCTTGCCGTCAAATTCAAAATCAAGCCACGAACCGCGGTACGGGATCACCCGGGATGAAAACAGAAATTTGCCCGAGGAATGGGTTTTGCCCCGGTCATGGTCAAAAAAGACCCCGGGAGAGCGATGCATCTGGCTAACGACAACGCGCTCAGTTCCGTTGACAATGAATGTACCGTTGTTGGTCATCATCGGCAGGTCGCCCATATAGACATCCTGTTCCTTGATATCCAGGACCGAGCGGGCCTCGGTATCGGGATCAACTTCAAACACCACCAATTGCAGTGTTACCCTTAAAGGGGCGGAAAATGTCATGCCTCGCTGGTGGCATTCCTCGACATCAAATTTGGGCTCGTCCAGGATGTACTTGATATACTGTAGCGACGATGTGTTGGAAAAGTCCTGGATCGGGAATATCGACTGTAACACCCTCTCGAGCCCGGAACCCAGCCGCTCCTTGTCACTTGCACCCTGCCTGACAAACTTATCGTAAGAGGATTTTTGTACCTCGATCAGGTTAGGCATTTCAATGACAAAAGGTATTTTTCCGAAATTTTTCCGTGCCCGTTTACGCTCAGTGTAAGAAACCGCCATAATCGTGTCCTCAATCAGCAATGAAGCAGTCTATTTTCTTGGCCCGTCTGCTTCTTTTAAACCCGTCTCAAAAATTTCAAATCAGTAACAACACACCTGTCCGGCAGAAGGCCAGGCTCCTGCCGGATAGGGTTGTATTTTTAGCAGTTATTTAAGCTCAACTGTGGCACCTGCCTCTTCAAGCTTTTTCTTAATTTCTTCAGCTTCGTCCTTAAGGGCACCTTCCTTGACCGGCGCCGGGGCGCTTTCAACCAGGTCCTTGGCTTCTTTCAGGCCCAGTGAGGTAAGGGTACGCACTACCTTAATGACGTCAATTTTCTTTTCGCCGAAGCTGGTTAGGATAACATCAAAGTTATCCTTTTCTTCAGCGGCTTCTTCACCGCCAGCGGCCGGAGCAGCAGCCACAGCAACCGGTGCTGCGGCTGAAACGCCCCATTTTTCTTCGAGAATGTTCGAAAGTTTTGCTGCTTCCATAACGCTAAGTTTTGAAAGATCGTCAGCAATTTTTTCAAGGTTTGTAGCCATTATTCGTCTCCATAAGTGTCTTGGTTTATATCGTTAAAATCAGGCTGCTTCTTTTGCTCCGTAAGCGCCGATAACGCGGGCCACCTGGCCGGCCGGTGCTTGAAGAACGCCGGCAATACGCGTTGCCGGGGTACTCAAGAGGCCAACAAGTTTGGCGCGCAACTCGTCAAGTGATGGCAACGAAGCGAGATCTTTGATCGCATTTTCGTCCAACACCACTTCACCCATCATGCCGCCAAGGATCTTTAAGTTTTCATGATCTTTGGCAAACTTGACCAGCGCCTTGGGGGCAGCCACCGGGTCATCAGAAAACCCAATGCCTGTCGGACCTGTAAAAAGGTCGCCAAGGGGAGCTTTGTCAGTGCCGTCGAGGGCAAGTTTCGTCAGTCTGTTTTTCGTAACTTTAAAGCTGGCGCCAATTTCACGCAGACGATTCCGAAGGTCCGTCATATCCGCAACACTCAGGCCGTTGTAGTGGGTAACCACAACAATACCCGCGCTGTTGAAAACACCGTGAAGGTCTTTCACCACCTCTTGTTTTTGGGCTCGGTCCATAATTATCTCCGACTTTTAGCAAGGCGATATTTCACCTTTTTGGTTTGAGCCTGATACCGGAAAACATTTCCGGCACCGTTCACATCTTGTCCTGCAAGAACAAGTGTCTGGCGTTTGCAAAAGCCTCAGGCCCTTGCGGTGACCAAAAAGGAATACGAGCCCTTAAACCAAAGTCTCAAAATTCCTTAACACTCCATCTAGTGCCGGCCGGGAAGTTGCCCAATTAAGCCAGTTTCCTGGCGCCCACAGTCTTGAACAGATGCTCGAACCATCGCGCAAATTCAAGGCGCCAAGGTCCATTCCTTACGGCAGCGCGGCCTAGCCGATCCCTGCCGTATCAATTTTTACGCCCGGGCCCATGGTTGAGCTGATGGCAATCCCTTTCAGGTACTTGCCTTTAACCCCCGTTGGCTTTGCTTTCACTATCGCACTCAGGAAAGCTTCGACGTTTTCTTTAATCTGTTGCTCGGTAAAGCTGGCCTTGCCAACACCGGCATGAATAATGCCGTGCTTTTCCGCCCGAAATTCCACCTGGCCGCCCTTGGCATCGGTCACCGCCTTGGTGACATCCATGGTAACGGTGCCCAGCTTCGGGTTCGGCATCAGGCCCTTGGGGCCGAGAACCTTGCCCAGCCTGCCAACCACACCCATCATGTCGGGGGTAGCGATACAGCGGTCAAAGTTAATTTCGCCTTTCTGGATTTTTTCAGCCAGGTCTTCAGCGCCAACCAGGTCGGCGCCAGCTTTTTTGGCTTCATCAGCCTTGTCGGCCTTGGCAAACACCGCCACCCGGACGGTCTTTCCGGTGCCGTGGGGAAGCGAGACCACGCCGCGCACCATCTGGTCCGCGTGCCTTGGGTCTACGCCAAGCCTCATCGCCACTTCCACGGTTTCATCAAACTTGGCGGTGGCGCCGTTTTTGACCAATTTCACCGCTTCTTCAAGCGGGTAAAGTTTTTCCCGGTCAAGGCCGTTCTTGGCAGCCGTCATTCTTTTTGAAGTTTTTTTCATCGCCTAACCCCTCACCTCAAGACCCATCGAGCGGGCCGAGCCTTCGATGATTTTCATGGCTTGCTCAATGGTATTGGCATTGAGGTCAACCATTTTTGTTTCGGCAATTTCCTTGAGCTGGGCTTTGGTGACCGAGCCGGCAACCTCGCGCCCGGGCTCCTCGCCACCCTTTTCAAGCCTGGCGGCTTTCTTGAGGAAATAAGACGCCGGCGGGGTCTTGGTGACAAAGGTAAAAGACCTGTCGGCATAGATCGTAATAATGGTCGGGATCGGCATTCCCGGCTCCATGCCCTGGCTGTGGACATTGAACGCTTTGCAGAATTCCATGATATTCAAGCCACGCTGGCCCAAAGCGGGTCCGATCGGCGGCGAAGGATTCGCCTGACCGGCGGGTACTTGCAGCTTGAGATACCCATCGATTTTCTTTGCCATTGAATTCCCTTTCTTTAGAAATTTCAATACCTTAGGAGAAGTATTGAAAAGTTCCCTTGAGGGGGCGTGGTGCGACTATGGCGGGCCTCCCACGCTCGTTACAGGGCGCTTCCTTACACGCTTCGTTCAAATAATTCAAACTTTTTCTACTTGGGCAAACTCTAGGTCGACATTGGTCGCCCGGCCAAAGATTGAAACCGATACTTTTACGCGGGCTTTTTCTTCGTCAACATCCTCGACAAAACCGTTAAATGAGGTGAACGGGCCGTCCTTAACCCGCACTTCTTCACCAATCTCGAAGGTTATCAGGGGCCGCGGGCGTTCAACGCCTTCCTGCACCTGATTGAGGATACGCGCGGCTTCAGCGTCTGAAATGGCGGATGGCTTCTGGCCCATGCCCAAAAACCCGGTGACCTTCGGGGTGTTTTTAACAATATGATACGACTCTTCGGTCATAATCATCTTGGCCAACACATAGCCCGGAAAAAATTTCCGTTCGCCCTTGACCTTTTTGCCCTTTTTAATTTCTATGACCTCTTCGGTGGGAACAATCACCTCATCAAAGTAAGCGCCAAACCCCTGTGATTCGGCGCGCTCCTTGATGGTATCGGCGACCTTTTTCTCAAACCCAGAATAGGCGTGAATGATATACCATTTAGACTCGCTCATAATTTAGCTTCCAATTCCCAAAATCCACTTGATGAACGTTGACAAAACCTGGTCGACACCAAGAAAAAACATCGCCAAAAGGAACACCATGATCAAAACCATTACCATGGTGACATTGCGTTCCTTGGCGTTCGGCCACGTCACCTTGGCAAATTCCTGTCGCACTTCGCGAACAAATACTCCTGGATTAAATTTTGCCATTTTATTTTTTTCCTTTAAACCTTTTATCTGGCAGGAGTGGCAGGAATCGAACCCGCAACCCCCGGTTTTGGAGACCGGTGCTCTACCAATTGAGCTACACTCCTATCTGTCTCAAACCTCATAAATGTTGTGATTGCCCGATTCAGAAGTGCGGTGTACCCTGCCCTTGCGCCCTTCGCAACAAAAATTTCTGAAAAAGGCGCCGGGCCGGATGAATTAAATCCCCTAGCCCGGTTCTATATTTAATCAAGGCATTGGGACTTTTAAAGACCCGGCCCCAAATTATTCAATAACCTTGGTGACAACCCCGGAGCCGACGGTCCGCCCGCCTTCGCGGATAGCGAAGCGCAGGCCCTCGTCCATGGCAATCGGCGCCCCCAACGTGACGGTAAACTTGATGTTGTCGCCGGGCATCACCATCTCAACGCCCTTGGGCAGCTCAACCGAGCCGGTGACATCGGTGGTCCGGAAGTAAAACTGCGGCCGGTAGTTGCTGAAGAACGGCGTATGACGCCCACCCTCCTCTTTCGATAAGACATAAACTTCCGAGTCGAATTTGGTGTGCGGGGTAATAGACCCGGGCTTGGCCAGAACCTGGCCGCGCTCAACATCTTCACGGGCGGTGCCCCTAAGCAGTGCGCCAATGTTATCACCGGCTTCACCGCGGTCCA
>SMXR01000012.1 GCA_004356215.1 Alphaproteobacteria bacterium
CTTAACAAATGTTTGCCAACCGGGGTTGAACCGGTAAATACCAGCCCATCCACATCCATATGAGCGGCAATCGGTTCGCCGGCTTCTTTGCCAAACCCGGGCAAGACATTGAACACGCCTTTGGGCAAGCCGGCTTCCAACGCCAGCTCTGCCAGCCGAATGGCCGTAAGCGGCGATTTCTCTGAAGGTTTAAGAACAATAGAATTGCCCGTGGCAAGCGCAGGACCCAGCTTCCACGCTGCCATCAACATCGGAAAGTTCCAGGGCACAATGGCGCCGATAACTCCCAGCGGCTCTCGGGTTATCAGGCCCAGTTCACCCTGGCCGGTTGGCGCAATCTCCCCGTAAACCTTGTCGATGGCTTCAGCGTTCCAGTTAAAGCAGCGCACCGTACCGGCTACATCAATAGTCAGGCTGTCGTCTATCGGTTTGCCCATATCCAGGGTTTCAAGCAGCGCCAACTCTTCTCCATGATCGTCAATCATCATTGCAAAGCGCTGCAGAACCTTCTTGCGGTCGGCTGGCGCCATGTTAGCCCAAACCCCGCTTTCAAAGGCTTTGCGGGCTGCCGCAACCGCGCGTTCGACATCCTCGGAGCCACACTTGGCCACCGATGCCAGTTTTTTACCGTCAATCGGGCTGATGCAGTCAAATGTTTCGCCTGACGCAGAATCCACAGGCTGACCGTCTATAATTGCCTGATGCGAAATTTTCAAAGTTGGAATTATTTTTTCCCATTCGGATCTTGATTTTTGTTTCATAAGCTTTGTCCAGGTGTTGAGAGTTAAGTCCGGTCAGGCAGCGGCTGCCTTTTGTTCGGTTTCCTGCTGCCATTGAAAGAGGTTCATTTCTATAAAAAAGAATGCAAATAGCCACACCGCAGCATCCCCAAAGTCCAGCAGTACACCGGTATAACCCCAGGCTACCGCACAGCCGAACAGGATGGTGTAGAAAATAACTTTCAGGATATTACTGACCCTGAGCAGGGTTCCCTTAAGACCGCCCTTTAGCTGGTACCAGACGTCGATTTCCAGTATCGCGACAATGCCCAGCCAGGTTGAGGCGTTGACAATATCAATTGAGGCAACATTTCTGGCATAAACAAGATCGTTCAGCGGGGCAATAATATTGTAGCCATTCAGCCGATAAAGGTCTTCCCCGGCAAGCGTTTGGCAATTCTCCGCGGTGAGCGGTATATAATCCTCAACAGCAATTAGAATTGAAAAATTCTGGTTAACCACGTCGCAGGCACTGGCAATGACAAACGGTACCATGTCCGCCTGAAAACCCGTCTTTGTAATGTAACCGTATAAGGCATACACAATCATGAGATAGCAAATTGAACGTAGGGAAATCATGGACCATTTAACGGCGGGTCGCTTCAGGATATGGTCATCGATAACATAAGTCTCAAGCTCCAGAAGAATAACCAAAAAAATCCAGAAGGTGGTATCGATTGAGCCGGAATGCACTTCTATAATCTCGGATAGACTCATGCCGCCTGAAAAAGTTATGGTCGAGGCCAGTGACTCATCCAGATAAAACATATAGCCGTTCCAGGCCAGAAGCCCATAGACCAAATATTTGGTGCCAGTAAACAGCCGTTCACGTACAACCGGGCTTTGTGGAATAATGTTCATTCAGGTGTGCCCCCGAACCATCACAGAAGGTCCTTCATCCTATAATATACCATACCCAGAGCAACCAGATTATTGCCGACCCAGCGCGGGGCTGGGATTTTCCAATGTTTTGCCTTGGCGAAAACATCAAAGTCCTCCATCTGGCCACAAATTGCTTTAGTCAAAATCTCACCCGCGATATGGGTCTGATTAATGCCGTGCCCGGAATATCCCTGGGCGTAGTATACGTTGTTGCCAATCCGCCCAAACTGTGGAATTCGATTAATGACAATGCCGATCTTCCCGCCCCACTGGAAGTCAATCCTGGCGTCTTTTAACTGCGGAAACACCCTCAGCATGCGCGGGCGTATAGTCGCTTTAATGTCCCTGGGCTCCCGTCCTGAATAATTGCACCGCCCCCCAAATAGCATTCTCTTGTCACTGGACAAGCGATAGTAATCAAGCATCTCGTTGACATCGCAGACGGCCAGATCACGGGGCATTAAATCGCCTGCCAAATTGTTACCCAATGGTTCGGTGGCGATAATAAAAGTTCCCGCCGGAAACAAAATGCCACCTACTTTTTTTTGCTCCAGCAGGTGATAGGCGTTCCCCGCAAGGATGACTATTTCTGCCCGCACAGTTCCCTCTTCGGTGTGAACCACGGGCTTTTTGCCATGGGTAATGCTGAGAACCGGGCTTTGTTCGTAAATTTTTGCCCCCAGCCCGGTGGCAGCGCGCGCCTCGCCCTTGCAAAGGTTCAACGGATGCAGGTGCCCGTCAGCATTATTATATAAACCGCCTTTGTAAACAGAGGTCCCGACATATTCGTTCATTTCTTCGGCACTGACCATGCGAAAGCGATCCTCCATACCCAGTACACTAGAGCTTTCAATTTCAGCTTCCAGATCTCGCATCTGGCGGTCCTTGTAGGCGCAATCGATAAATCCATGTTTAAGGTCACATTCTATGTCATATTTCTTGATATTCTCCTCAACGATTTCATTTCCACGCCAGCGCAACCGATTGATAAAAGCTTCAATATCCGGGCCATATTCTTTCCTGAGGGCCGGTTGCCCTGCAATCCCGCGTATCAGTTGACCACCGTTCCTGCCCGACGCACCCCATCCAATCGTAAACGATTCAAGAAGAGTGACAGAGTAGCCTTTTTCGGCCAACCTGAGCGCCGATGAAAGGCCGGTGAAACCGCCGCCAATAATACAAATATCTGCACCCTCGTCGCCCTGAAGCCGGGGATACTTTGTCGAATCATTGACCGTTGCGGCGTAATAGGATTTGCATTCAGGCGCTGAGTTCATTTCATCTGTCCACGCATCATATTGAATTTGTGATCACATATTATGGGCACAAGCTGACCGCTTTTCAAGTCAATTGTCAACGCTGATAGTGCTGTCTTTGACGTGGTCCTTGGCGCTAGGTCAGGCCAAGGTCGCTGGCGGTGAGGTCAAGGCAATGTTCGGCCTTTTGGAGCAATTCGTCAATTTCACTTTTGCTTATTGTTAGGGGCGGGCTCATAACCATCGATTGATCCACGGCGCGCATGATCAGATTGTTTTCGAAACAATGATTGCGGCACCTGATTCCAACTTCATCTTCTTTGGCGAAGAGTAGCTTTTGATCCTTGTCCTTGACCAACTGGATTGCACAGATCAGGCCTATGCCGCGCACTTCACCTATCAGCGGGTGACGTTCCGCCAATTGCCTAAAGCCCGCCTGCAAATATGGCCCGGTAGACTCCCTGACCTTCTCCACCAGGCCATGGTCGCGGATAAAGTTGATATTGGCGATCGCTACTGCACAGGCCACCGGATGCCCGGAATAGGTATAGCCGTGGTTTATTTCACCGCCCGCTATCAGCACATCTGCCATCCGCTGATGCAGAGCCACGGCGGAAATCGGCAAATACCCCGAAGACATGCCTTTCGCCATGGTGATGATATCAGGGCTGATCCCCAGGGTTTCGGAACCGAACCAGTTACCGGTACGGCCAAATCCGCATATCACTTCGTCCGCCGCCAACAGAATATCGTATTTCGCGCATATTCTTTGAATTTCGGGCCAGTAACTATCGGGGGGCACAATGACACCGCCAGCGCCCTGAATAGGCTCAGCCATAAATGCCGCGACGTTTTCTGGCCCAAGGTCGTTGATCTTGCCTTCGAGTTCCCGGGCCCGCGCCAGCCCGAATTCCTCTTCCGAAAGGTCTCCTCCCTCCAGATACCAATGGGGCTGATTTATATGCTCAAACCCCGGCAGCAGAGAACCGCCCATATCGTGCATATATTTCATGCCGCCCAGGCTGGTGGCAGCCAAAGTGCTGCCGTGATAGGCGTTATGGCGGCTGATGATAACCTTTTTTGTTGGTTTGCCCAATACCTCCCAATAGTGACGCACGAACCGCACAACAGTGTCATTTGCTTCGGAGCCGGAGCTCGAATAGAAAAAATGATCAAAGCCTTCCGGGGTCACCTCCGAAAGCAGCCGGCCTAGTTCAATCTGCGGTGGGCTCGAGGTTTGGAAGAACGTATTATTATAGGGAAGCTGCTTCATTTGTTGGCTGGCGGCCTCGATTAGCTCACGGCGACCATACCCCACGTTCACACACCAAAGCCCCGCCATACCATCAAGGATCTTGTTGCCCTCCGAATCCCAGATATACGAGCCTTCGGCCCGGGTTATGACGCGGGTTCCCTTGGCATTCAACTGCGCCGGATCGGTAAAGGGATGGATGTGGTGGTCCCGGTCCAGTTGTTGCCATATTTCAGTATTTCTGTTGAAATTCTTCATACTCTTTTCTTTGCTCAAACATTGGTCAGCAGGTATTTGGTGTCCCACGACGACAGGACATTTGATCTGGCCCTTATCTCCGCTCTTTTGACATCGAGGAAGGTCGTGACAAACTCATCACTCAGCAAATCCTTCAGAATATCACATTTTTCCAGGGTTTCCAGGCTGGCATGGATGTGTTGCGGCAGGCTATTGGTGGTCAGACCATAGGCAGACCCGGTCACAGGTTTAGAGGGTTTACCGCCTTCAACCATGCCTAGATATCCACAGACTAAAGACGCAGCAATTGCCAGATACGGATTGGTATCCGAACCGGCAATACGGTTCTCGATCCGGCGAGACGCCCTCCCACCGGCCGGGACACGCAAGCCAACCGAGCGGTTCTCCAGCCCCCAGTGGGTATTCACCGGCGAACTCAGTTTGCTGCTCAGACGCAAATAGGAATTCTCATAAGGAGCAAAAAACAGCATTGCGGCAGCCGCATATTTCTGCAGTCCGGCGATATGAGCGCCAAACAGTTCGGTATTGTTTCCATCCTCGTCAGCAAAAACATTCAGGCCGGTTTTTGCATCAACCACGCTTTGATGGATATGCATGGCGTTGCCGAAATCGCCCGGATAGGGCTTGGCCATAAAACTGGCGTAAAGACCGTGCTGCACCGCCGCCCATTTCATAATCCTTTTGAACTGAAACGAATGATCTGCCATGGGCAGCGGCTCGCCGTGCGCCACATTGAATTCAAATTGACCCACGCCAGCTTCCTGCACCAGCATATCCACCGGCAGTCCCATGGATTTGCAATAGCGCCGAACATCGTCAAACAAAGGACCAAACTCGGTGAGGCCATCAATCGAAAGAATACCTCTGTCGACAATCAGGCGGCCCGACTTGCCCGTTGGTGGGGCAGGGAATGCGGGCGGGTTATCAGTGTCGCCGTCCCTTGCCAACAACGTAAATTCAAATTCGGGTGCTACGATCGGCTTCCAACCCCGCTCTGCATAAAGCGACACGACATTTTTCAATACCTGGCGGGGCGCCATGCTGAGCATTTCGCCATCCGCTTTCCTGACATCACAAATGAAAAAAGCAGTCACGTTCTTGCACCACGGCACCAGACCCGCGGTGGCAAAATCCGGTTCCAGAAAAACATCCTCTTCAAGGTCGGTGATATATTTGTTGCCAATAAAATCGCAATCTACTGTCATGCCAAAAAGGGATTCCGGCAGCCGTAGGCCGCCTGAACCCACTGCCTCGACAAATTTATTGACGGGTAATTTCTTGCCGCGGCTGATGCCGGCAAAATCACTCACTAGAATCTCAACATCCTGAACGCCGTTTTGGTTCAGCCATTTCTCAATTTTTGCATTCTCATCGGTTTTCGGCATGTTTCACCATATTTGTGATCACAAAATGAGGCTAAGTCTTTCTTGTCTACCATTCAAGCATAGATTCATGGATGACGCCTGTTATTTAGCCGTATTGGCTTTAGTTTTTCCTTGTCGCAAGTAGGAAAGCCAGTTAGACAATTCCAATAAGCGAGAACCGGGATCCAGCACATCGCTGCCAAGACAATATTGTCTTTTCAGGTCATTTCCGTCCTCGTCATGATGCGCTGTCTCCAAGTCGGCTGCCCACATTTCCACAGCAGCTTCATCCTTGCGGATACCTTCTTTAATTAACGTTTTATTGTATCTGCGGATAAGGCCGGCGATATATTCAAGATCAAATTCGGGATGATATTGCACACCCCAGAACAGGGATTCTCTTTGCTTGATTTCAATCGCCTGTACCTGGCTCATTTCATTGCCCGAAAGAACCTTGGATCCGGCAGGAAGCTGAACCACATGGTCGAGGTGAATAGCGACCGCATCAAAGGCCGGGGGTTTACCTCTATACATTGGATGGCAAAGCCCTTCCTCTGTGATCCGAATATCACGGGCTATTCCGACCTCCCTACCCTTTGCATTTGCGGCGACCTCGCCTCCTGCAGCGACGGCGGCCACTTCCAATCCCCAGCAACTTCCAAAAATCCGTGTTTTTTCCCTAAAGGCCTGTTTCATAAAATCGACTTGACGGTCAACAGCAGGGCTTCGACGGTAAATGTTTAGCGCTGACCCTGTCCAGACTATACCATCGAAGTCAGCCAATTCAGATTGCTGCGGCAGGACGGCATTTTCATCGGCCGGATAAACGATTGTGCAGATCAAATCGTCTGCCAGTGCGGTCAGGGTTTTTTGATATAGCTCGCTTTGAGCCAATGACCCCTCTTTTGCGGCCTTGTCCCGCAACGCTTTGACATTTCCCTCAACAATCAAAATTTTCAGCATCAGAAAAATCCGGGGTTTGGGTTCGCTTTAATTTTCGATAATGTGTTTTCATCATTTGCCCGTATTTCTTGACGAAATCAAGAGGATGGGGCAGTGTCGCCCAAGCTCAACCCGGCGAACCCGGTTTTGAAACCGCAAGGAGAAAGAGTAAAATTTGCCCCGTAGCAAGTCAAATAAAAAGGATGAAGTTTCCGAAAGGAAGATCGCCCACGAAGAGACGTATAAGACACTTTATTATGCGATCATCACGGGTCGTTTTGAACCTGGAAAGGTGCTGACAATCCGGGGAGTGGCCCAGCAATTGGGCTGCAGCCCGATGCCAGTCCGTGAAGCAGTCCGGCGGTTGGTCGCGCTTGGTGCGCTGGAAATGCGAAGCACGCGCAGGTTATCAGTCGCTTTAATGACAAGGGAACGTTTTCAAGAGATATGGTCGGCCCGGACCATGCTTGAGCCAGAGATTGCCGCCCGGGCCATGCCTCATTCCGACAAACAATTGATACGCGAGCTTGAGCGAATTGACAATCAGATTGCCGAGGCGATGAAGAAAGGCGACCCTGATAGTTACACCCTTAAAAACTGGGAATTCCATTTTACGCTTTATCGCGCGGCAAATTGTCCCATCTTTCTTCGTTTAATTGAGAGCGTCTGGCTTCAGTTTGGCCCTTTCATGCGCATGGTGACCGGCCGCCTTGGCACCTCCCTTTTGGTTGACCAGCACGAAATGGCAGTTGAAGCCTTGAAGAGAAAAGATGAGGCGGGTCTAAGAGAAGCCATTCGCCTGGATATTAAAGACGGTATGTCGCGGATAGGTTCTGACTTCCCTGAATAAATTTCAAATGTCATTTTCCTGAAGACCTCAAAAACAACGGTAAAGTCCCAAACCGGTTTGTCAGGTCTAATATCTTGCCGTCTGCATCGACCAATGGCTTGGGCGGATCAAAGGTTTGGGTTAGTTTCGTAGCCACAATGATGGTCACAAAAGCAAATACCAGGCCGATTACATCGCCCGACAGGTCAGGATATAGCAACTCTGAAATACCCCATGCGGCCAATCCCACTGCCATGGCTGATAAGGCGCCGGTGCGGTTGGCCTTTTTCCACCAAATCCCGGCAATGAAAGGAACAACAATGCAAACCAAAACAAACGAATTTGCATCAAACATCAGCTCCAGCACCTTCTGGACCTTCAAGGCAACATAAACGGCAATAATTCCAACCACGGGAATGGAAATCCGGGTGATTAACAGTCTTTGTTTGTCGGTCAGATTCTTCTTGAAGAATGGTGCAACATTCACACTGATGATACTGGCTGTGGCCAGCAGTGCGCTGTCAGCACTGCTCATAATCGCCGCCAGCATAGCCCCGACAAAGACAGCAATGGCGATCGGGTGCAGGTGTTCAATCGCCAGCATTGGAATAACCGCTTCAGGGTCAGCTAATCCTGGCATCGTGACACTGGCTATAATCCCCAGCATAACCGGAATAATCCCAATGGCCAGGTAGCCAAAACCCGCGAAATAAAATGAATTCTGTGCCGCCCGGGTACTCTTGGCGGCGAAGATGCGCTGTATCAGGGTTTGTGCTGTCAGGTCGGCCAGGCCAAAAATCAGCCACAACCTTATATACACCAACCATCGCTCTGACGTGTGTTCCAGCGGGATCATGCGGAATGAATGTTCCGGCAATTGCGGGGCAATTGTGCTCCACCCGCCCACGTCGATTAGAACCACCGCAAACAAGACAAACAGGCCAATGGCAATAATTACCATTTGCACAAGGTCTGTTATGGCCACGGCCCACATCCCGCCGATTGTGGTATAGGCCAAAACAACAACTGCCCCGCCCAGAATACCCCATTCCATCGGGACGTTGGTCAGGGTTTGAAAGACATAGCCAAAGGCAACCAACAGCGCCCCGGTCCAGCCAACGTTAGACATAATCAGGCCAATCGACGCTATCAGTCCGGCAAGTTTCCCAAACTTGGCTTCAAAGTATTCTATGAAGGTCAGTAGTTTCATTCGGCGGAACGTTCTGACAAAGAAAAAACCCATCAGGAACATAACCACGCATGCCCCAAACGGGTCAGCAATGGCGGCCAGAAAACCGCCCTTATAGCCCATCCCTGCCGAGCCCAACATGGTGCCGCCGCCAAACCAGGTGGCCATAATTGTTGCGGTCAAAATCCACACCGGCAGGCGCCGCCCGGCCACCAGAAAATCATCTTGGGATCCGGTTCGGCGGGCAACGGCAAGGCCAATCCCCAGCATCAACACAAGGTAAACGACCACCCCGATCAGGATTATCATCTCTGTGCTCATATTAGCCCCGAGCCGGAGTAGCCACCAAGGCGGCTGTGTAAAGTGGAACAAGTATTAAAAATGGAACAAAAAGCGCTGCCCATCCACCAAAAGTAAAATCTGAAAAAGTGTCTGGTGTTAAAGGCGTCCAGAAATTTCCAAAGAAAATCAAGAAAAGACCAATTCCCGTAAATATTCCAAAGGCAATTTGATCCGACAATTTAAGCGTCCCCTTCATTTTTTTACTCAATCTACGTTTCTTGGTCCATGCTGCCAGGCGCATCCCCCAGGCGGCTATTCCCATCCAATAGTAAGCATAATCTATCGGTTGAATATCATCGTAAAAGTAGAGCTCGAACCAATAGGTACTCCAAACCACGGCCCATATGAAATAAATGCCCCCCTTATGCAGAAATTTCCACTGTCTGGGACTGAGCATGCTGCGTCCAAATTTAAAGGAGGTAAAGGTCATTGCAAAGAGAATAATGTAGCCGGGGATTTGTTCGGACAAATCGTAATAACTGTAGGCTTCCGCCATATAGTAATCAAAAGAACCGATAACCAACCACAAAATGAAAAAGAGCTGCCAGGCCATTCCCGCCGCAAAGCAAAGCCCGAATATCCGCCGGTTGCGCGCTATCCATTTTGAAAAATTATTTGGGAAGACATAAACCAGCGAGGATGCGGCAAACGCCACGAACAACCAGGGCACGGCAAGTCGAACCGTTTGCTGAATCATTCCAGAAATATGCGCAGGATTGGTTGTATCAATTTGGCTGAGTGGAATGATCACCGACACAGAAATCAAACCAGTGACCAGCCCCCAAAGGCGCCAGCCATTAAGGTGTTTGTGGCCTAGAATAGAATTCCTGGAATTCGTCATAGGTTTCCTTTTGTGGCAATTTTAGTGATCACAAATAAAAGAAAAAGGCAAATGAAAATCAAACAGTTTCTTTTAAAGGCGAGCTTGGTTTAGGAACAACCTTACTTGGCCTGAACTTCATGAAAAGGAAAACGGCCAAAACCAGTGCCAGTATTTCCCCGCCTGTTACCGCTGCCGGGAAGGGAATTTCGGGGAAAAATTTGATCAGGATATAAAGCAACACCAGCGGGAAAACCATGGCCCTTAAAACTGCAATTGAAGCTGAGGGGCCTGGGCGGTGGATAGCGGTCAGGTATCCGGAAATCATAATATTCAACCCGCTGAAAATGAAAATGGGTGACAGAATTAAAATAAAACTCCTGGAGAGGGCAACCAGGTCTGTCTCACCCGGGTCAATGAAAAAGCCGATGAAAACTTCTCCAAAGAAAAACAAAATAGTCGTAAAAAGAACCCCGGATATTACAACCATAATTGTGTTTATTTTTAAAAATTCCCGTAGGCGATAAACATTCTTAGCCCCGAAACACTGGCTGGAAACAGCCTGCAGTGCCTCCGAAAGTCCAAAATAAAAAAGGTACCCGACATAAAGGCTGTAAATTGCAACACTAAAGGCTGCGACCCCGCCACTTCCCCAGGTCTTAATAACAATGAGGTTCAGTACAAAAGTGACAATGCCGGCGGAAACTTCGTCCATGAAATCGGAAATGCCGTTATAGGCGGCCCGGGCCATTATCTTCCAATCCGATTTAGGAAAGCTGAACCTGAGCCAGCCGTCTTTAAACAGCCGGTAGGTCAGCATAATCAACAACATCACAATCGAAGAAATCCCCGTGGCAATTGCGGCCCCAGCCAAGCCATAATTAAGGATGCCAATCAGCAGGTAATTCAAAATCACATTAATGAGAACCCCAACAACTACGGCGACCGAAACCAAGGTCGGGAAACCGGAGATCCGTACATAATAATAATAAACAATCCCTACAATATAGGTCGGCATGAACCACAACAGCCAATCAAGATAATCGTGCATTAATGGAAACAGGTCGGGCTTGGCGCCTAGCAGGGAAAACAGCTCCTCGCTCCAGACTTTCCCAGCGAGCAAAAGCAAGAAACTGTAAAGAATCCCAACAATCAGGGTCTTGCTGAAAATATCCGAGGCCGCTTCCTGGTTTTTTTCGCCGATAAACTTCCCGGCTGTGACCGAGCCGCCGATGGCAATCATATAAGCCACGCCAAGGACAATGGTGAACACCGGGATAATCAGGTTTATGGCGGCAAGGCCCTCGACGCCGACAAAATTGGCGATGAACAATCCATCGATAATGGGGGCCGCCGACAATGCCAAAAGGGCAATAACCGAAGGTATGGCAAATGTCAGGTAGCCAACAACAGGGCTGCCTTCAAGAGCTGGATTTATGGATTTTTTCATCTTACCCGCTGGCTCCCTCTGGTGTTAACAATTACGTGGAATTGGTTGCCGTTCATATTGAGCTTGCCTTTTGCCCCGGGTTTTGTGATCACATATGGTTATAGGTCTGACCAGGTTGCTAAACAACACAAAACCCTTATTGGGATTGCAAACAATTGAAAGGAAAATCAATGCCAGAGATCAGTATTCAGAAAAATTGCGCATCGCTAACAGATTTGATCGACGCAGAATCTTTTGGTGAGCCTATTGGCGATCTTCCAAAGCAAACCGACAGCGGGTTTTTTGAAGAGGGCAACTTATTTGCCGGGACATGGGAGTGCGAACCAGGCGAGTTGCAGCTTGATCTCGATGTCATGGAATTCTGCCACCTGCTTAAGGGCCATTGGGTCCTAACCTCAGAAACCGGCGTGGTGACCGAGGTAAAAGCGGGTGATAGCTGGATTTTCCCTAAGGGCTGGAAGGGGACCGCCGAAGTTCTGGAAACCGTCCGCAAGGTCTATTTTCTTATCAGCTGATTATTCGGGGGTGGCACCCTTTTTTTAATACGGCTATAATACGGCCTAATTGCCGCCTTAGCTCAGCTGGTAGAGCATCGCATTCGTAATGCGGGGGTCGGGTGTTCAAGTCACCCAGGCGGCACCACTTTTTCCCCTAAAAAAATCATGGAATCCGGGCCTTCAAAACCTTTTATCTACCCAAAAAAGAAATCGGGGTTGGGGGTATCAATGAGCCTGATTTTCCCACCTCCTGGCGGGGCCAAACCCTTCACCCCTTCCGCGTATGGGGCCGGGCATTGATAAGATAAAGTCTTTTCTCCTTTTTCCGGTTTTCATTGCCAACTTTGCGGTTTACCATGGCCGGACGAAAAAATGGGCGGGGGAATTTTTATGGATTTACGTCCGATATTACTGGTTATTGGTCTTTTGCTGATCCCCTTGGGGCTTGGGATGCTGGTGCCAGCATTAGTGGATGCATCCCTATCACATCCCGAA
>SMXR01000080.1 GCA_004356215.1 Alphaproteobacteria bacterium
GAACCCCTGCGGGTTATGCACTGCCATTGCCCGTCGTGCCGCAAGGCAACAGGCGCGGCGTTTGCCACCTTTGTGGATTATGCAAGCGATAGCGTAACTTTTACCGGTACTGGCATGAAAACCTATGCCTCTTCACCGGGTGTCACGCGCCGGTTTTGTGGCGAGTGCGGGTCCACTATCAGTTATCAGGGCGACAACTGGCCAGACGAGATCAACATTAGTCTTGGTTTTTTTGACAACCCTAAGGTATTCACCCCGCAATCACACTGTTATGTGAAAACAGCACTGCCATGGTTGCACATGGATGATGGCTTGCCTAAAGTCAAAACGTTTTCTACGGAAGAACAAGATGGAGAATAAGATGATAAAGATGTTGTTGAAGGTGGTAATTTTAGGCCTGTTTATTGGGTTGAATGCCCCGGCATTTGCCGATGAGACAGAAAACCTTCACCAGCTGTTCGGCGACGAATGGGCCCAGCGCCTGGAAGACAACCCCCTAACCGCGACCTATACCGGCGCAGAGGGCTATAATGACAAACTGCGCTCCGTAACCCCCGAAACCAAAAAGCGCCAAATGGAACAAGACCAGGCCTTTCTGGACCGGTTGAATGCGATTGACCGCAGTGCCTTAAGCGTTTCTGATCAGCTCAACTACGATTTGTTTGCCTATACCCTTGAAAGCAATATTTCGCTGGGTGCATTCCGCGGCTGGCGGGTGCCGTTCCTGGCGGATTTCGGGTTTTATTCGGAAGTTATGTCACTTGCCGACAATGTGCCGCTCAGAACCGTCAAGGATTATGAAGATTATATCGCCCGGTTAAATGAGGCACCCAGGTTCTTTGCGGAAAATATTACAAATATGCAAACCGGCATTGCAGAAGGTTTCATTGCCCCGCGGGTGATCGTTGGCCGGGTTATCCCGGCGCTGGCAACCCAACTCTATGAAAGCGCAGAGGACAGTTCTTATTTTGCCCCCTTCAACGATTTTCCGGGAACCTTCGGGGACGACGCCAAGGCCCGCCTTTCCGCTGCTGGAAAAACCGTTATCGAGGAAAGCGTGCTGCCGGCGTTCCGCGATCTTTATGACTTTTTTGTTGACGAGTATGAACCGGCTTCACGCGATAGCATTGGTATTTCAGATGCCCCCGGTGGCGGGGAGTATTATGCCGCCCTGGTTAAAAACTATACTACCCTTGATATCACCCCCGACGAGATACACCAGATCGGCCTGGATGAAGTTCTGCGCATCCGCAGTGAAATGGAAGCGATTATCGACCGCCTGGGGTTCGAAGGAAGTTTTGCTGAATTCCTGGAATTCCTGCGCACTGACCCCCAGTTTTATGCCCAGACGCCGCGCCAGCTTTTGGCCGAGGCATCGTACCATGCCAAGCGCATCGATGGTCAAATGCCAAAGTTTTTCGGCAACCTGCCGCGGCTTTCCTACGGGGTTCGGGCGGTGCCAGATGACATTGCCCCGGCCTATACCACCGGGCGCTATTGGGGTGGATCCCTAAAGAACGGCATCGCCGGCAATTACATGGTCAACACCTATGCCCTCGACAAGCGCCCGCTTTATACCCTGCCCGCGCTTACCCTGCATGAAGGGGTGCCGGGCCATCACCACCAGATTTCGCTTACCCAGGAAATGGAAGGTGTCCCGGAATTCAGGAAAAACATGTATCTTTCAGCGTTCGGTGAAGGCTGGGGGCTGTACACCGAAAAGCTTGGCGTTGAAATGGGTATTTATGAAGACGATTATCAAAACTTTGGCCGCCTGACCTATGAAATGTGGCGCGCCGGGCGCCTGGTTGTCGATACCGGCATCCATTGGCGGGGCTGGAGCCGCGAAGATGCCGTCGCTTTGTTCGTTGAAAACTCGGCGCTATCAACCCACAATATCAATACCGAGGTCGACCGCTATATTTCATGGCCGGGACAGGCCTTGTCCTACAAGATGGGCGAACTGAAAATTTGGGAACTGCGTCGCCGCGCCGAAGAGGCGCTCGGGGTAGATTTTGATATACGCGATTTCCATGATGCGATACTGGCCAACGGGTCGATACCCTTGAGCCTTCTTGAAAAGAAAATTGATGAATTTATTGCCGAAAACCAGATCCAAAACCAAACCCAGGGAGAGTAAAGTATGGTCCGATATTTTTTAGTATTTTTAGGTATTTTGGTCGGTTTTAACGCCTCAGCGTTGGCCGAAGAACAGATCGATCTTGATGTCATTAACCAGATCCGCGATGAAGGCTTCAACCATTCCGAGGTGGTTGAGACCCTGCGCCATTTAACCGATGAAATCGGGCCGCGGCTGACCGGATCTCCGCAGATGAAGGCGGCCAACGACTGGACGCTGGCAAAATTTGAGGAATGGGGATTGAAAAATGGCACTCTCCAGCCTTATGAATTTGGCCGCGGCTGGACCGTTGAAAAATCCCACGTCCGGATGATTACACCCCGGGCTGACCAGCTTTACGCTTTTCCCTTCGCCTGGACAGTGGGGACCGGTGGCCCGATCAGCGGTGAAGTGGTTTTGGCAAAAATCGAATCCGAGGAGGATTTTGAAAATTACCAGGGCCAGCTCGAAGGGAAAATAGTTTTTTTCGACGAAGCTGATTACTGGAACGAACCGTCGAACAATGTTTTTCATCGCCTGACAGACGAGGAACTTGAGGAGGCAAAGGACTTTCCCCTTCCGGGCGAGAAAGTGAAGATTTCCGCCTTTGAGAAAAGGATAAATCTCATTCCATTTCGGATCAAACGGGTGCAATTCCTGAAACAGGAGGGGGCGCTGGCGATTATCAGACTTTCCCGCCGCGAGGCCCACCTGCTGGAACCTTCCGCTTACCTTTTTGGCACGGATAATACTTTTGCCCTGCCGATTATAAATATGGCCAGCGAACACTATAACCGGATTGTCCGCCTGGTTGAAAACAAGCGGGTGGTTGAGCTGGAAATTGATATCGCAACGACTTTTTATGATGACGACCCGATGGCCTATAACACCATCGCTGAAATCCCCGGGGAAGGCCGAAATCCTGAAATTGTCATGGCTGGCGCGCATCTTGATAGTTGGTTCATCGGTGATGGTGCCGTAGACAATGGCGCCGGGTCGGCGGTGGTTATGGAAGCCATGCGCATCCTTGCCAGTCTTCCTGGTTTCAAACCGAAGCGGACAATCCGGGCGGCGCTTTGGAGCGGGGAAGAACAATGCCTGTGCGGCGCTTTTGCCTATGTCCGGGAAAATTTTGCCGATCGGCCCATACCGGAGGGATTGGCCCCGAATTCCATAGAATTTTTCTTTAAATATAAAGACAACTGGCCGATAACCACCAAGCCCGACCATGCCCGTTTTTCGGCATATTTTAATGTCGACAATGGCTCAGGAAAAATTCGTGGAATTTATAGTCAAGGCAATGTCGCCACCGCGGAAATTTTTAGAGCGTGGTTCAAACCTTTCCATGACCTTGGCGCCAAAACCGTTGTCACCCGGCCCACCGGGGGAACCGATCATTTAGCCTTCCAGTTGATGGGGCTTCCGGCCTACCAGTTTATCCAAGACCCGCTGGATTATGGCGCGCGGCTGCACCACACTCAGCTCGATACCTTTGATCATATAGTGCCCGAAGATTTGAAACAGGCCTCGGTCATCCTCGCCAGTTTTCTCTATCTCGCCGCCATGCGTGATGAGCCATTGCCAAGAAAGCCATTGCCCAAGAAGCCGAAAAGAGTTCCTGAAGAAGAGTAGGGTTTAGCTTTTATCGCCGCCTTTGGGGCCGTAGAAGATAACCCAGAGCGACAGGTCATCGGAAAAGTCAAGGAAGCGGTGATCGGCACCCGCCGGGGCAAACAACACATCACCAACGACAAAAGACTTGGTCTCGCCTGCGCATATAAAATCCCCGGAGCCGGTGACAACGACATAAACTTCATCGCGGGTATGGGGGGTTTGGCTATCCTTTCCCCGGGGTTGGTAAAGCTCAATTTCCAGCTCGCCGCGCTCCCAGGCCCCAATAAAAGGCTTGTCGTGGCCTTGAAGGGCCTTTTGCACCGCTTGGTGCGCCAGCCACTTGCCTTTATTCATTCTTTTCCTCCACCGGTCAGTTCAAACCAGCTGACTACATCTGAAACTTCCTGGCCCTCAACCATGCCGCCAAGGGTGTAAAACCGTCCATTCACCTCTAATAGGCCGCGGTGGTCCATGGTCGCGAACAGTTTTTCACCATAAAGTCGCCATCTGCCATGCCTTAAGTCATAGCCGAACACCGAGGCCGAGGGCTTGCTGGGAATGTCATCATAACCGATCCCGTTATAATTGTAGGGATTGGCGCTGCCGCCCGCGAACACCACCAGGTTCCTGCTCAGAAATCCGGTGGCCGCCATACGGTAAAGCGGATTGCCAGGGTGAGCCCGGATCGCTTGCCAAACGATCACCGCCGGGTCGGTTTCATCGATGGTGCCAAGATAAACTTCGTCACTGGTGGCAAACCTCGCAGCCCCAACGACGCCGTCCAAAACCTTGACGCCATCAGCGATAATCATGCGATTGCCGACAATTCCACCGGCATGGCCGAACACCGGGGCGCCGGGATAGGGGGTGGCCACAAACCAGCGATCTTCTGCGGTGTCAAAGACCTGGACATCCGCAACGTTGGCGCTGTCGTGCCAGCCGCTGACCAGGTAAATATAGCGATCCTGGTAGAGCAGGGCGACGCTGTCATCAACCGGAACGGGGATCGGGCTCATCTCGGTATAGGTGCGCTGGATCGGGTCATAGGCGAACACTTCTGGGGTAGAAATTTCATCGCCATCACCAGCGACGGTATAACCGCCAAAAAGATAAATTGTATTGCCTGCGGTGACTGCGACACTGGCCAGCCGGTTTTTGCCCCCGGGCAATGACGGCAGGTCGCGCGCCCATTGTTCGGTTACGTTAACGGCATAGGCGCGGGCGTGGATATCAGTGCGGGTTTTGCCCATCCCGAGGCCGGAAAATGAAAACAAATAGACCTCCCCGTCAAGCGTGGCTTTAGCCACCGCGTTGTTGCTGGCGGGGTCGGGAAGATGGGCAATTATCTCAGTTTTTAGCGAGCTAACAGGGATGTCTTCGGTTCCCGTGGGCAGCAAAAGAAACAGGACCGTAAAACCCAAAATCGCAAACAAAATATAGTGTTTCAGGCGCATGGCACCGTTATATCCTCAAATCAGGGGCTTTTTACACCCCTTGTTGTACAATAGGATAAATATTCTGTTCATTTGTGGTTCACTAGGGGTATGTAAGACTGGCACCATGAAAATGATACGAACCATATTTTTGGGGCTTGCCGCCCTGTTTTTTGTGATAGCGGTACCTGAACCGGGGGCTGCCAAGCAAGATCAGGACGAAGCCCAAAAAGCCCGGAAAAGAGGTGACACTCTTTCGTATGGCGAGATAAAGCGCCGTGCCGAAAGCCAGTTCACGGGCCGGGTGGTCTGGCAAGACCTGCGCAGGACCAAGGCCGGTTGGGTTTATGTCCTCAGACTCC
>SMXR01000081.1 GCA_004356215.1 Alphaproteobacteria bacterium
AAGCATGCCTTAAGCTTTGATGTAAGAATTAACCCCGGGCTTTCAAGGGGCAAAAAAATAAAACCCGGGACCCCTTGAAAATACCCTAGCGGTTTCTACATTAGTTTTAGAAAGCACGTCATTGCTTCTTAAACCAAGCCCGTCCCAATCGGGCACCCCCTCAGGACGTTTCCTCCTGAGACCTGACCACCCCTTGATGAAATTTAAGGGGTGGTTTTTTATCAAATGAAGGTCACGGTTTATTCGGCGGCAAGCGGCCTGGCCTGGCCCAGGTTAAGCCCCGTCAGCTCACCCACCAGGTCGCTCATGTCCGCTGTCAGGCGTTCAAACGCGGGCACTTTCGGCTCAAGGTTCACTTCGTCCATATAAAGGCTGCGGTTAATCTCGATCTGAATGGCGTGAATATTATCCCCCGGCTTGCCATAGTGTTTGGTGCAATAGCCCCCGGCATAGGGATTGTTGCGCAAGACCGAATAGCCTTGTCTGGTAAGCGTTTCCTCGATCAGGTCACTCAGTTCCGGGCCACAGCTGTGGCCATACCGGTCACCGAGAACAAAATCGGGGTTTGGATTGCCGTCCTTTTCTTCCGCTTTGATACAACGGCCGAGGCTCAACATCGACATCGACCGGCTTGAGGGCATCGAATGACAGTCGATCAACGCCGCCCAGCCGAACATCGAACGGGTCTTGGCCAGCAAATCCCGAAGCGCGCGGTGATAGGGCTTGTGGATATTTTCAATCCGCGACTGTTCCTTGGTGAAGCGAAGCTTGGACTTGTAAATGTCCATATCGTAGGCGACAACCCGCGGGATCGAGCCATACCCGGAATAAACCCGGTCGGAATCGCTTTTGGCGTAGGGCGGCAGGCGGTCATAAAACATCGTCGGGTCAAGCTCATAGGGCTCGCGGTTGAGATCGATATAAACCCGGGGGTAAGTCGCTTTCAAAAGCGGCGCGCCGGCGGTTGCCGCGTCCTCGAACAGCAAATCAACATAGAAATCTTCCGACCTTCTCAGGTCGATGGCATCGAGCCTCGACAAGCGCAGCAATCGCTCGGGATAATAGCGTCCGGAATGCGGTGAATTGAACACCAACGCCTGGGTCTGGGTCACCGGCAGGTCAATATCAAAGGGCGCCGGTCCAAAGAACGTCGTGCGGGCTTTAAATTTTCGTGGTGTTAAATGCAGATCCATGCCCCGGGTGATTCCTAAAATTTCCAAGGCCTGCCAACGTAACACGTTTTTTTTGGATGGGAATACCAAAAAGATATAATCCCAACAAAAATTGTCACTTGAACGATAAGTGTATCCGGTTTACATCAGTCCCCGCTTTAAAAGGGTGCGTAGCTCAGCGGTAGAGCACTACGGTGACATCGTAGGGGTCGCTGGTTCGAGACCAGCCGCACCCACCATTTTCCTTTAAACCTAAAGCGATTTGTATTCACCCAGTATGGACAGTTGCAGGTCGGTCATTGCGATGGCGTTCTTGATCACCGGCTCAGCCTTGGTGTCGGCCAGTCGGCCATTCAGGTATGCTTTGAGATCCTGATAAAATCCGGTATTGGTGGTGACAATCTGGCTGATGGCACTTTCCACCACATTGGTCATATCATTCCCGGAAACCGTTGGGGTTAAAGCCTTGATCAACGCCGCCAGCACGGTTTTCAAGGCCTCGGCATTCCCTGCCCTCGGGATAATCAGGTGGGTGACCTGAATGCTGCCGGGCTCGTTCGCCATGATGATCGGGGTATGGAAACGTAATTTGGCCAGGGTTTCAGGCAGCTTGCCCTGATTTTCGATGCCAATATGGGCATTCACAAGAATATCACCCAAGCCACCCAGGTTTAGCGTAATCGGGACCGAGCGGACAAAATCAGCGCCACCATCGCCAAAACCGTAATTCATGAACAGGTCAAAGGCATCAAAAGTGCCGTAGCGAATAAAGGCCTGGTCGGATTTGGGCACTGGCTTTGAATTCAGCAGGCCGATATTTTTGATATCCAGGCTTTGCGAGGCGAATTTAAAGCTGTCCGCTTGAAAATGATGGTTGGCGCAATCGACGATCGGTACCAGCATATGTTTATCTTCGGCCAGCCTTAATATCCGGGTTTTGAAAAAGCTTTTGAGGATCATTGAATTAAGATTGCCGGTTTGCAAATCTGATTTGAATGCCGGAATAAAATCCAGATCAGGGCGCCCTGCAATCAGGCGCCTGATGGTTTCCTGATCTTCTGCAAGCGCCAGCCAGGGGTAAAATGTTTTATGAGTCTTGATCTTATCCGTCTGGTTGAACAGTTCGATCAGTGTTTGAAAGACGGCGTAATTTTCGGCTGACACCTGGGGCGCCGGGTTTGACAGCGACAAATCATTGTCAGCAAGGCCGACGTGTACAGAATCAAGCGAGAGCAACATTTCTTCCGGAATAAATGCCAGCAATTCTTCGGCACTGGCCTCCAGCCCCGATTCCAGGTGTAAATCACCACTATTTTCACAGATAACCAGATCGTCATTCAGCCAGCCGCCGGCGGCGGTTATCCGGGTTTCAAGTTTTTTCAGGGTTTGTTCGACCTTGAGATCTTCACATTTGTATTTAGCCACTTCACTTTCACCCGTCTACTTTTTGTTGCGCCGACTATGCCGGTCAAAAGAGGGACGCACAACAAAAAAAGAGACTGGTGTTAATTCTGCTGTTACATCCGCCTCGCACTCATTTTCTGATAGAATATTCGCCGTGGCTCGTCTAAGGTTTCGTTTCTTTTTTAGGAATAGGGAGTCTTGCCATGAGCGCGAAAAAATATCTGTTATCAACATTCAGCGTCATACTCTTTGCCATTCTTGCCGCCTGTTCTGCCCCTGAGGAAGCGGCCAATGAAATGGACGAGTTTACCTTCGCCAATTATGACGCCATCGTCGTGCGCCATGTCGACCTCGACCTCGATGTTGATTTTGACAACAAGATACTGACCGGCTCTGCCGAGCTTAGCCTGGAAATTTTAAAACCAGACACCAATACGCTTATCCTCGATACCCGGGATCTTGCGATTAAAGCCGTTTTCACGGAGGCCAGCGGCGGCTGGCAGGAAACCGGGTTTGTCCTTGAAGATGGCGGCAATCTGATGGGCCAGAGCCTGACCATCGATTTGCCCGAAGGCGCGGCGAAAGTGCGCATCGAATACCAAACCAGCCCCGGGGCCTCAGGCCTGCAATGGCTAACGCCCGAACAAACCGCGGGCAAGGAATATCCCTTTATGTTCAGCCAAAGCCAGGCGATCCATGCCCGGTCGTGGGTGCCGATCCAGGATACCCCGGCGGTCAGGTTTACCTATAGCGCCACCATAAGGACGCCCGAGGCTTTGCTGGCGCTAATGAGTGCCGATCAGGACCCGTATACCCCGCGCGACGGTGAATACTCGTTTGAAATGCCGCAGGCGATCCCGGCCTACCTGATGGCGATTGCGGTCGGTGACCTGGAATTCCAGGCGATCTCGGATACCGTCGGGGTTTACGCCGAAGAGTATATTCTTGCAGCCGCGGCTGAAGAATTCAGCGAAACCCCTATGATGATGGAGGCCACTGAAGCCCTTTACGGCCCCTACCTCTGGGGCCGCTATGACCTCCTCATCCTGCCCCCGAGCTTTCCCTTTGGCGGCATGGAAAACCCCAGGCTGACCTTCCTGACGCCGACTGTGATTGCCGGCGATAAAAGCCTGACCAGCATCATTGCCCACGAACTGGCGCATTCATGGTCGGGAAACCTGGTGACCAACGCCACCTGGCGCCATGCCTGGCTCAACGAAGGCTTCACCTCTTATGTCGAAAACCGGGTTATGGAGGAGGTCTACGGCAAAGATCGCGCGGTGATGGAACAGGTCCTTGGCAAAGCGGATCTATTGGAAACAATCGCCGGCTTCGAAGACCCAGCGATGTCCGCCCTGGTGATGCCTTATGGCTTAAACGACCCGTTTGAAGGCTTTACCGATGTGCCCTATCAAAAAGGCGATCTGTTTCTGAGATATCTGGAACAAAAATTTGGCCGCGAGAAATTTGATACCTTCCTCAGGGCTTATTTTGAGGAATTTGCCTTCGGCAGCATCCTCTCGGAGGATTTTTACAGCTATCTTGATGAAAACCTGATGAGCCCCAACCCCGGGGTGGTTGAACCCGAAGTAATCCGGGCCTGGATTTATGATCCCGGTCTTTTGGATGTGGCCCCGGAGCCAACCTCGGATGCCTTTACCCTTGTCAGCGAAACCCGGGCCGCTTTCCTTGCCGGAGAAATTTCCGCAACCGAATTGGGCAGCGAGGCCTGGATAACCCATCAGTGGCTTTATTTTATCAATGCCCTGCCCGATGACATGGCCATGGAGCTTTTTATCGACCTTGATACCACCTTTGACCTGAGCGTGACGGCCAACGCCGAGATTGCCTTTGCCTGGTATATGAAATCACTGCAGGCCGGTTATTTGACCGTGGTCAACCCGGTCGAGGAATATTTGATCCGGATCGGCCGCGGCAAACTGATTTACCCGTTGTATCAAAGGCTGGTTGACCTGAATCAACGGGATTGGGCGCTTAAGGTTTACCAGAAAGCCCGGCCCGGCTATCACCCGATCGCCCAAGCCCGGATTGATGCCATCCTGGAGCTTTAGGATGCCCCGTTGATCGTGGGCCATATCAAAAACAGAAAAACGAAATAAAACGCCGCGCCAAAGAGGGCAAAAAGGGTGCCAAATGTAATAAACAAAACCGTTGAGGCGGCCATCAGCGCCAGGCCGAAATAGCTGCCCCCCGCTGCCAGGGTAATGAGCGCCAGCATCAGGCCGAAGGTCGGTGCAATAAAAATCTTCCACCGCGGAATCCTTAAGTTCAGCATGGCTGCAAACAGCGCTGAGATCACCACCAGATCACCCAGAGCGAACAACGGCTGGACATCCTCTCCAACCGGTATAAACAAAGCAATATGGGCCAGGTAATTGGCTTCCCCGGTCTGGTATTCAACAAAAATCTTGCGCGTCAGGCCGCCGTCGAAGCCATAATAATCAGCCACCGCCGCGGCCACGGCAAAGCCCACGACATGCCATCTGGTATTCAGGAAAAAAGCCAGGAACGTGCCGATCCCGACCGCGCCGACCATAACAAAGGCATCGGTCAGCCAGAACATGTCATTGGGGGTTGCCCACGACAACAGGTAAACCAGAAAAAGCCCGGCGCTGAAGGGGGCTGATTTTCTGATATCCTTGTTGACCACCGTGGTGACGCCAAAAAATATCGCGGCCATGCTGAGAAGGGCAATAAAGAAAACGATTATTGTGGTGATGGCCATACGCCCCTTTTCAATTCTTCTCTTTTCATACGCCCTATTATTCTCTAAACACGAGGCCAGTAAAAGATCAATTTTTTTGAGGAATAAATCAGGAGCCTGATTATGTCAGAAACCCTAGCATCCCCGGCCCAGAATGTTCTTGAGATGATCGGCAATACGCCGATGCTGAAAGTCAATAACATGGATACCGGCCCGTGTGAGTTGTTCCTCAAGCTTGAGAACCAGAACCCCGGCGGTTCAATCAAGGATCGCATGGCCCTGGAAATGGTCGAGGCGGCCGAGCGCGACGGCAAACTGAAACCCGGTGGCACCATCCTCGAAGCGACCGCCGGGAATACCGGGCTTGGGCTGGCGCTGGTGGCATCGCAAAAGGGGTATAAATGTATCCTGGTGATACCCGATAAGATGTCGGAGGATAAAATTTTTCACCTCCGGGCGCTGGGCGCAGAGTGCATTATCACCCGCTCGGATGTTAGCAAGGGGCATCCGGATTATTATGCCGATATGGTGGCGCGGATGGCCAAGGAAATTCCCAATTCCTTTCATGTTGATCAATTCTCTAACCCCGCCAACCCCTATGCCCACGAAACCACCACCGCACCCGAGATCTGGGAACAGATGGGCGGGAAGGTTGATGCGGTTGTTGCCGGGGTTGGCTCTGGCGGCACCATCACCGGGCTGGCGCGGTTTTTCAATAAGGTTTCCCCGGGGACCGAAATAATTCTTGCCGACCCGGAGGGCTCGGTCCTGGCCGAAGCGGTCAAAACCGGAACCCCGGCCACGGAAGTGGGAAGCTGGGTGGTTGAAGGGATTGGCGAAGATTACATCCCCGATAATTATGAGATTAAAACGACAACCAAAGCCTATACCATTGATGACAGCGAAGCGCTTGCGGTTGTTCGCGAGCTGCTGATCAAGGAAGGCATCATTGCCGGTTCGTCCAGCGGCACGCTGATCGGTGCGGCGCTTCGCTATTGCCGTGAACAGACAACCCCGAAACGAGTGGTCACCTTTGTCGCTGATACCGGCAACAAATACCTTTCCAAGATTTTTAATGATTACTGGTTGCGCGACCAGGGCTTTATCGAGCGCAAATCCACCGGCGATCTTATGGATATTATTTCCCGGCGCCACAGTGAACATGCGGTGGTTACGTGTTTGCCGACCGACACCATTGAAATTGCCTTTGGCCGGCTTAAATTATATGGCATCAGCCAGCTGCCGGTCCTGAGTGATAAGGGCGACCTTGCCGGCTTGATCGGGGAGCGCCATATCATCAAAGCGACCGCCGGGATCAAGGGCAGTTTTTCGCTGCCGGTGGCTGACGCCATGGATTCCACGCCGCCGACGGTGCCACTTTCCACCAGCCCCGGCGAGGTGGTTGAAATCCTTAAAGAGGGCACCGCAGTTTTGGTCAATGATGCGGACGGCTTTCACGGTTTGATCACCCGCGTCGATATGATCAATTATATTTCCAGGAGCTAATGCAATGGCTGCCAAAAAGAACCGCCAGAGTTTTGATACCCGCACCATCCACGCCGGGCAGGAACCGGACCCGGTCACCGGGGCAATTATCACGCCGATTTATGCCACGTCCACCTATGTCCAGCAAAGCCCCGGGGTTCACAAGGGTTATGAATATACCCGCTCGCACAACCTGACGCGCTACGCTTACGAGCGCTGTGTCGCCGACCTCGAAGGGGGCACCAAGGGCTTTGCCTTTGCTTCCGGCATGGCGGCAAGCGCGACTATTCTGGATATGCTCGAGAGCGGTGACCACGTTATTTCCACCGATGACCTTTATGGCGGCAGCTACCGGCTGTTTGAAAATGTCCGGAAGGGTTCGGCGGGCCTCAAGTTTACCTTTGCTGATCTGTCTGACCCCGAAAACCTGGAAAAAAGTCTCACCCCTGAGACCAGAATGATCTGGGTTGAAACCCCGACCAACCCGCTTTTGAAGCTGATCGACCTGAAAGCAGTGGCAAAGTTTGCCAAAGAACGCGGCCTCCTGACGGTTTGCGACAATACTTTTTCATCGCCCTATTTCCAGCGTCCGCTTGAGTTTGGGTTTGATATGGTGATCCATTCCGCCACCAAATATATCAACGGCCATTCGGATATGATCGGCGGTCTTGTCGTGGTTGGCGAAAACCCGGAAATTGAAGAAAAAATGACCTATCTGCAAAACGCCGTTGGAGCGGTTCAAGGGCCGTTTGAAAGTTTTCTGGTGCTACGGTCGTTGAAAACCCTGCATCTGCGCATGGAACGTCACGGCGAAAACGCACTGGCGATTGCCAAATGGGCCGAAAGCCATCCCAAGATTGAAAAGGTTTTATATCCCGGCTTGCCGTCGCACCCCCAGCATGAGCTGGCCAAACGCCAGATGG
>SMXR01000082.1 GCA_004356215.1 Alphaproteobacteria bacterium
CCGACCGCAAGAAGGTTCTGCAGCGCTTTGCAATGATGATTGACGATCATGGAGAAGAGTTGGCGCTGCTTGAAACCCTGGATATGGGCAAACCGATAGAGGACAGCCTGACTATTGATGTAGCCGGTACGGTGCGCTGCTTTAACTGGAACGCTGAAGCCATCGACAAGGTTTACGGGGAGATTGCGCCAACCGGCCAAGGTGAACTGGGCCTGATAACCCGAGAGCCGCTGGGAGTTATCGGCGCCATTGTGCCATGGAACTTTCCGATGTTGATGGCAGCGTGGAAACTTGGTCCTGCACTTGCCACGGGCAATTCTATTGTTCTTAAACCTTCAGAGAAATCGCCGCTTACGGCCATTCGGCTGGCAGAGTTGGCGTTGGAAGCCGGCCTGCCCAAAGGCGTGTTCAATGTCTTGCCCGGGTTTGGCAAAGAAGCCGGCGAACCGATTGCCGCTCATATGGATGTGGATGGGCTGGTATTTACCGGTTCAACCCCGGTTGGCAAACATTTGTTAAGCATCGCCGCACTCAGCAATATGAAACGTACTTACGTTGAATGTGGGGGCAAAAGCCCGAACGTCGTCTTTGCCGATGCGCCGGATCTCGAGGTAGCGGCGAACGCTGCGGCCTCAGGCATTTTTTTCAATCAGGGTGAATGTTGTACCGCCGCCTCACGGTTGCTGGTCCACGATTCAATCAAGGATGATTTTGTCGACGAAGTCGTCAAAGCCGCAGGCACAATGCAGCCCAAACACCCGCTCGAACCGGATGCGGCGATGGGGGCAATGGTTGACGACATTCAGACCGAACGCGTTATGGGATATGTAAAAAGCGGTATCGAGGACGGTGCGACGTTGCGCTGTGGGGGTCATCGCGCCAAAGTCGAGGAAAATGGCTATTACATAGAGCCAACAGTCTTTGACCAAGTAACGAACAAGATGAAGATTGCCCGCGAAGAAATCTTCGGCCCGGTGCTTTCCTGCATTGGCTTTTCGGATGAGGATGAAGCCGTCCGTATTGCCAATGACACCCCTTTCGGCCTCGCCGCAGCGGTCTGGACCAGTGACTTGAGCAGGGCTCACCGGATCGCCCGTAAAATCCGTGCCGGCAGTGTCTGGGTTAATTATTATGACGGCGGCGACATGACTGCGCCGTTCGGCGGTTTTAAACAGTCGGGAACCGGCCGTGACAAATCACTGCACGCGCTCGAAAAATATACCGAGGTGAAGGCCACCTGGATAAACTTGAGCGACTGATCGGGGCCATTGGGATGGATACCAACGCTTCGAATCGCCAAACATCCGGCAACTCAACTTGCATTATTTGATCACAATTTAGCTGCTCTTTTTTAAGTGTTCTTATAGTCACAGGGGAAGCATGGTTGGTCGTATATTTTATGAAAATAAACCAACCCCTGAATTTCGCAGACCTGGAAGCGGTTGTATTGACATTCAGATTTTTTGACTAGACTATGGCCACTGCACGAGAAAAACCCTGGTAGACCCAATGAACAATTCGCCGCACGGACGCATCCAAATTTTGACACCGAGTGAAATTCATTCGCTCCTGAAGCGCGGCTTTGATGCGTTAAACGCAAAGCGATTTGATGAGGCGGGCGCCTGTTGCCAACAGGTTCTTGCCAAAGCCCCAAAAACCATCGAAGCTCATTTCCTGGTTGGACTTATCGCTACCGAAACGAAAGAATCGCGGATTGCCATTCAGGCGTTTGGCTCGGTTACAACCCTTGACCCCTCGCACGCCGCCGGATGGGCGCATTTGGCGCGCCATTTCATAAAGATAGGACAGCCAAAGCGCGCTGATAATGCGATCGAAAATGCCATTAAAGCCGGCACCAAGGATCCCATGGTAGAGGATCTGATCGGGTCAACGTCGTCATTGCTTGGCGATCAGTACAAAGCAAAGGAATGGTACAGCAAGGCGGTGAAAAAGGCTCCCAAATCGCCAGCGTTTAATATCAATTTGGCAAGCAGCCTGATTTTTTTGGGAGAAACGGAGGAGGCCGAGGCGGCGCTTGATCGTGCCCTTGAGATCAAGCCGTTTGAGCCTCAGGCGCACTGGCGCAAGTCCAACTTACGCCGGGCCACCGACCACACCCATCTTGAGGTCCTGAAATCCCTCATGGAGAGGTTCGCTTCAGACCCGACGGCGCTTTCGTTTGTCGCTTATGCCGCCGGCAAGGAATATGAAGATCTGGAGGAATGGGCCGAAGCCTTCAGGTGCTTTGATATTGGCGCGAAAGCAAAAAAGCAAGTAACCGAATACGACGAAGCCGGGGAAGAAGAGATGTACAAGGCGCGTCGCGAGACTTTCTCTCCGGCCTGGGCGAAACGGCAGATGCCAGGTTACGAAACCGAAGCACCCATTTTCATTGTTGGCCAGCCCCGAACCGGTACGACTTTGGTCGAGCGTATCATCACCGCTCATTCTATGGTTCATTCGGCCGGCGAATTGCAGCAATTCAGGCTTGCCATTCGACGCAATGTCAAGGTCGAGAAGGCCGGGATGCATTCACCTGAACTGGTGCGGGCCTCCGGCGCTGTTGATCCGGCCAAGGTTGGCGTAACGTACATGAAGACATCCAGCAGCATGCAGGGTAGTTTGCCCAGATTCGTCGATAAAATGCCGGTCAATTACCTTTTCATCCCACTTATCATTAAGGCGCTTCCCAATGCCAAGATCATCCATCTGGTGCGCGATCCGGTGGATAGCTGCTTTTCGAGCTTTAAACAGCTTTTTGCAGAAGCGTATTTTCATACCTATTCACTGGAGGAAATGGCGCGGCATTACGTTCGCTACCATCGCCTGATGGCCTATTGGCGGGAGCTTTTCCCCGGCAATTTTCTTGACGTCAAGTACGAAGAGGTGGTTAGCGATCTGGAATCAAACGCCAGGCGCATGATTGACCACCTTGAATTGCCCTGGCAGGACACCTGTCTTGATTTTCACCGCCAGGACCAGGCGGTGACCACCGCGAGTGCGGTTCAGGTTCGTGAAAAGGTGCACACTCGGTCAGTAGATCGTTGGCGCAAGTATGAAAGCCAATTAGGGCCTGTGCTTGAAATTTTACGCGCTGAGGATATTGTTGCCTGAACATTTGTTGCACCGGCCTAACTGCTTATTCTATTTGTGATCACAATTATTCCTTGAAATCATTTGGCCAGTCGGTTAGTTTTAACGGCAATAGAAAAAAGCTATTTCTGGCAATGGTATATCATCCTGAGGGGGTAATGAAATGACCGTTAAAAAATCCAATGTGAAATCGATGCTACTGGCTGGTTGTTCAGTCTCGGTAATTGCCTTGATGACATCCTATTCAAACGAAGCAACTGCCCAGGATGCTGCCCAATCACCTGGGGAAAAACTGGCTATTGAGGAAGTGATCGTCACATCGACGAAGCGCGAAACCTCAATTATGGAAGTGCCACTGGCGATTACTGCGCTCACGGGTGATTTTATCCGTGACGTGAATCTTAACGACATCAAGGACATCATCCTCTGGACGCCTGGCATTACCGGCAACTCGCAAGACAGTTTTATTGATGCTGTCTCGGTACGCGGGATTTTGACCAATGACTTCGGGGTTGGCGGTGATCCTTCGATAGCCTTTTTCAAGAACAACCTCTATCAGGGCCGTAACGGCGTGGTCGTATCCAGCCTTTATGATGTGGAGCGCGTCGAGGCTTTGCGCGGTCCTCAGGGATTCCTGTTTGGCCGTGGCGCCGTTGGTGGCGCAATCAGCGTTTTCACCAAGCAGCCCGAACTCAATTCCACCAGCGGTTATTTGGACTTAGATATTGGCCAACGAAATCACTATGTGGCTGAAGGTGCAGTCAATATTTCAGTAAATGACCAGTTTGGTTTTCGACTCGCCGGTTATTATTCCACCGAAGACGGGTGGGTGGATAATATTGAAAAGCCAGACGACCCCAGACTCCTTGCGCACGAAAAGTATTCGTTTCGCGCGACGGCCCTTTACCAGAGCGAAAATGTCACTGCCGTTTTGACTCTCGAATACGAGGATCGCAAACAGGACGGAACTGTCTATCGGGCAATAGAAGATTCTATTCCCTTTCAACGCCTGGAAGATCTTTTTGCCCCGGGCGGGCTGGTCGACACCGTGTTTGGCGTTCCGACAATTTCCCCACCTCGCGGCGATGGGCGCGATGTTGATCAGGACCAGGGATTTGGTGGTATCAGGGATGATGGCGAGATTTTCAATATTGGTTTCCAGCTGGACTGGGACCTGGGATGGGCAAATTTTACCTCGATAACAGGATATACAGATCACGAATGGATATATATCGAGGATTTTGATGGCACGAACGTGCAGATCAACGATTATCTGCAGGATCAAAAAGGCGACTATTTTCAACAGGAATTTCGCCTGACATCAGACACTAATAGTCGCCTATCATGGTACGTAGGCGTCTCTTTCTATGAAGAGAACATCGACGCATTTTTCTCGGATAAGGAAAATGAAGGCTTAATGTGCATCTATTATTTCGCACCATATTATGAAGCGCCCTACTATGATTATAACCCAGAGGAGGCCGCTTATTATGCGATGGGCGGGTCTGGCGCCTATTATGGTGCTCCCACTTATGGCTGTCAGGGTTATTATTATTTTGATACCCCGGGTGATGATCCGCTGACTGGTGAATTGATTGAAACTAACCAGGCGATCGGTAAATACCGGGGCTGGGCCGGCTATGTAAATTTAAATTATGCCATCACCGATAAGTTCGATATCGAGGTCGGCGTTCGCTATGCCAAGGACACCAAGGAATTTTCTGTTGAGGCTTTCCCAATCACGAGTAATCTTGGGCCATTTTGGACACTGGGTTTTTTAACGCGGCCCGGTTCAGAAGCTGGTGGAGGACCTCTTTTCGAAAAGAAAAGCTGGGACGCATTTACGCCTTCATTTATTTTGCGCTATCGTCCCAACCCCAACTTAATGCTATTCGCCAGTGCGGTGCGCGGATTTAAACCCGGCGGCTTCGGCAGTTTTTCTGCCGAGGAACGTCCCGGACAAGATGAGCTTGCATTTGGATGTACTGGTGATCCCTCCGGCAACCCGCCGACACAATCAGCTTGTGATTTGACCAATGATATAGCCGGACCAGACAGTTTTGAACCGGAAAGGGTCTGGTCCTATGAAATTGGGGTCAAGGGCCAAGCTTTGGGCGGAAGAATCCGGTACGACGCCAATGCCTTTTTATACAAGTACAAGGATTTACAGCTCATCGTGGCGGGCTCGGGCGGCGGCACCAGGGTCGATAATGTCGGCCGCGTGACCGGCTATGGTTTCGAGGGTTCGCTGCAATGGGTGATAAGCGATTATGTGGACGTGAGATTTAACGCGGCTCACACCTCGACCGAACTGAGGGAGGCTCAGTTAATTTGCCCGGGTCCTGACCCGGATGCCTGCGAGGGCGATGGCCTTTCACACGTTCCTGATTTGTCGGGCGCTGCGATGATCAATTTTCGCTACCCGGTAAGCGGCGGCCAGATCAGGGCATCGGCGGAAATGTACGGACAGACGAAAACCTCCGCCCTTTCAGCCTCGACAGACCCGGCAGAGGTAATTCAGGCATATGCCGATTTAAGCTTGCGATTTGGCTATGTATCTGACAGTGGCTGGTCGGCCTGGGCGTATGTCGAGAATGTCACCAACGCGCTCTATTACGACGGCATATTCGCTGGCGACGGCATTCTCCCGGGGGTGTGGTTTAATCCAAGCAGGCCGAGGACGTTTGGCGTGCGCATTACCGCATCGTTTGGCGATTAACGGTAGCCGGCCAAGCAAAACTGCCCTGAAAATCCTGCCGATGGTTTGAGGGTTGGCGGTTGAATTTGGTTATTTTCCCAGGCTAACGTTGGTTTCTTTTTCGGAGCAGTCATTTAAGCCCGAATGATGGAAATTAGTGAACCAATGAATTCATATGATGCAATTGTTATTGGGGCCGGACACAACGGGCTGACCAATGCAGCTTTTTTGGCAAAATCCGGGCTGAACGTCTTGGTTGTCGAGCGCAATCCCTATATCGGTGGTGCTACGGTCAGCCGTGAGTTACATGAAGGCTGGACCTATACCAACTGTTCTTATGTCAGCAGCCTGCTGCGGCCTGAAATTTTTCGTGACCTTAATCTCGCCAAACATGGGCTGCAAGTGGTGCCGTTTGGTGGCGGTGCAACGCTGACGCGCTCAGGGGATTATATTGGAAGCTATACCAATCACGAAGTGAAACGCCGCGAAATAGCCCGTCACTCGTTGCACGATGCCGATGCCTATGAACGCTTTTCCACAGACGTGATGCGCTATTGCCGGTTCATTCGCCCGTTTCTTTTGCGCACCCCGCCGGACCCCACCTCGTTCAGGCCAAGAGACCTTTCTGAACTCCTTTACCTGGGGAAAAAGCTGTATCGGCTTGGCGAGGAGGAGCTTTATGAGTTCATCCGTTTTTTCACCATGAGCGTTGCTGAATTTCTTGACCAGTATTTCGAAAGCGAACTGGTCAAGGCAGCATTATCGGGATCGGGCATCATCGGCACCGCGCTGGGCCCCTATTCGCCGGGCACGGCCTATGTGCTGCTGCACCATTATATGGGCGATATCGACGGCAATGTTGGCGAATGGGGCTTTGCGCGCGGTGGCATGGGGGCCATCGCCAACGCCCTGGCAGGCGCGTTGCAGGAACATGGCGGTGAAATCCGCACCGATGCATCGGTTGCCCAAATTCGGGTCAAAGGCGGTCGCGCCAGGGGCGTGGTACTGGACAGTGGTGAGGAAATCGACGCCCCAATCGTGGTCTCGAACCTTGATGCCAAACGGACTTTTCTGAAGATCATGGACCCGAAAGATTTGCCCGATGAGGTGGTGGAGATGGCCCGGAACTTCAAGATCAGGGGGTCATCGGGCAAGCTCAATATTGCGCTGGACGGCCTGCCCGAATTCCCGCAGTTCCCCGTGGGTTGTCCTCTTATCAAGGGCGACTTACACATTACCGAAAACTTTGAGCAACTTGAGCGCGCCTACGATGACTGGAAGAACGGCACCTGGTCCAAATGGCCTTATGTAGACATGATGATCCCGACCCTGACCGATCCGACGATGGCGCCGCCGGGCAAACATATGATGAGCGTCTTCGTGCAATATTGCCCCGCAACCCTGGCAGATGGTGACTGGACGCCGGAAAAGCGCGACGCCTTCGGTCAGACCGTAATCGACGCCATTGCCACCTTTAGCCCCAATTTCAAGGACCTGATTAGGCATGCCGAAATTCGAACGCCACATGAGATCGAAGCCGAAGTGGGGCTGACCGCTGGCAACATTTTCCAGGGTGATTTGAGTTTCGACCAATTGATGTTTAACCGGCCCTTTCCCGGCTATGCCCAGTACCGCGGCCCGGTCAAGGGTATGTATATGTGCGGATCCACCACTCACCCCGGGGGTGGTGTCATGGCGGCGCCGGGCACTAATGCGGCGCGCGAAATTCTTGCAGATCTGGGCAGGGAAAACATTACTCCGGAGGACTTCGGCGATGACTGATCGTTATGATGTCCTGATCATCGGCGCCGGCCACAACGGTCTTGTTTGCGCCGCCTATCTGGCGAAAGCCGGGCGGAAGGTTCTGGTCCTGGAACGTTCTGACCAACCCGGCGGCGCAGCAATCACGCGGGAATTCGCACCCGGATTCAAAGTCTCCGCCTGTGCCCACATCCTTCACATGCTACAGCCCAAGGTGGTCCGCGACCTGAACCTCAAAGCCCATGGTCTCGACTTGAGCGGGCCATCAATTGACACTATTTCGTTGGCCGAGGATGGCAACCACCTGACAATCCGCCAAAATAGTATTGAGGGAGCCCAATTAAACGAGGCCGACAAGGCGGCCTATGTGGCGTTCATCAAGCGAATGGAACGTTTTGCCGAGGCGTTGGCCCCGCAATTGCTCAAGACACCGCCGCGCCTCGCCAGCGCGGGGTTCAGGAATGCCATGAAGCTGGCCGGGATGGGCTGGGATATCCGCTTTGGGCTCGGTAAAAAGCGCATGCGGGATTTCTTGCGTATCATCGGCATGAATATTCATGATCTTCTGGATGAAGTGTTCGAAAGCGAGGCATTGAAAGGTGCCCTGGCGCTGGATGCGGTTCTGGGCACCGCCATGGAACCCCGCATGCCGGGCACGGTGCTGACTTATCTCTATCGCCTGGCCGGCGGCCTGAAAAGCACTCCGACCTTGCCAATGGGTGGTATGGGCAGTGTCACTGC
>SMXR01000083.1 GCA_004356215.1 Alphaproteobacteria bacterium
CTCATCCGCAAACAAAAGTTTGGGATTGGGCGCCATTGCCCGGGCCAAGGCAACCCGTTGCTGCTCGCCGCCGGATAGTTGTGCCGGGTAATGTTCAAACCGGTGCCCAAGACCAACCGCCTTTAATTCTTCGTCCGCTTTTTCAAAGGCATATTTGTCACCGGAAAGTTCCAGAGGAACAGCTACGTTTTCCAGCGCCGTCATGGTCGGGATCAGGTGGAACGCCTGCAGAATAATACCGATCCGATTGCGCCGGTGAAGCGCCAGCTCATCCTCGCTTAATTTACCATAATCCTTGCCATCAACCAGAACCTGGCCCGATGAGGCTTTCTCAAGCCCAGCCATAATCGCCATCAAGGTAGATTTTCCTGACCCCGAAGGGCCGACAATTCCAATCGCCTTACCTTTTGGAATATCCAAAGAGACCCCGCGCAAGATATGAACGGGGCCGGCTAAACTTGAAAGTGTCAGGTGGACGTCCTTCAAGGAAATAAGTGTTTCCATCGCGGCCATAGTGTTGACATAGAAATGAACCACGGTTTTTACAACAAAAAAGCGGTAAAATGACCATGTTTAGAGGTTTATCTGCATAAAAATAAACATATTGAAGTCAAATGGAAAACTTCCCATATCTAATGCCATGAAAAACTTACGCTTTATATCATTGGCTTTGTTCGCCTTTTTCCTGTTTTTTGTCAGGGCAGCAGACGCCGAAGAAAAAGTTATTCTGGCAATGGGTGACAGCCTGATGGCCGGATATAACCTGCCACCCAATGCCTCATTTCCAGCGCAACTTGAAACCTGGCTTAGGGAACAGGGTGCTGATGTCCGGGTTTTAAATTCAGGCGTTTCCGGCGATACCACCGCATCAGGGCGATCACGGCTTGACTGGTCGCTGGCCAGCGTGCCCGGCGGGAAGCCCGATTTGTTTATTCTGGAATTTGGCGGTAACGATATGCTACGCGGAATTGACCCCCGGGTAACGCGCGCAAATATGGATGCGATTTTAGAAAAATTGAGCGGTCTGAATATCCGGGTTCTAGTTATGGGGATGCAAGCGCCGCCAAATATGGGCGCGGAATATGGACGTGAATTCAATGCCATTTTTCCGGAGCTGGCAGAAAAGTACGGGACCGAGCTTTATCCGTTTTATCTTGAAGGCGTTGCCGCCATTCCCAGCCTGAACCTCGAGGATGGCCTTCACCCTAATGAACAAGGGATTGAGATCATGGTGAAAAATTCAGGGCCCATGATTCTTGGTCTAATCGGGGATTAAAAAAGCTTCTTTTTTTAAGGATGGGATATGGTCCGTCTTTTTACAGCCATCCAGCTGCCAGAAACACAAAAAGAAGTCCTTTTGTCCATGATGGGGGGATTGCCCCATGCCCGCTGGCAGGGAAAAGACCAGCTTCACCTGACCTTACGTTTTATCGGTGAGGTGGATAAAACTTTGGCCGAAGAAATCCGTCTTTTGCTATTCACAATTTCCTTTTCCCCCTTTCACCTTTGCCTTCAGGGTCTTGGGCTCTTTGGTTCAAAAAGAAAACCAAGAATGATTTGGGTGGGGGTCGAAAAACCGGAACCGGTGATTTCCCTTTCCCAAAAAATCACCAATTCCCTACGCCAGGCCGGGCTCCCGCCAGAAAACCGAAAATTCAAGGCCCATGTCAGTCTGGCACGGATCAAGGGGAATAACGGCCTGAAGTTGCCGTGGTTTTTGGAGGAGCATCAAGGTTTCGGATTGGATCCTTTTAAGGTCACCGAATTCACCCTGGTACAAAGCCATTTAAGCCACACCGGCGCAGACTATAAAATTCTCGAACGCTACCCTGCGAAGGGAGCTCAATAGCCTAGTTTTTTCAGGATGGTTTCGATGCTGCCAACATAATGACCGCCAAACCAGTAGGCATGAAACAACAGCGGCCAGAGGTTATAGATATCCCTCCGTTCTTCAAAAAATCCCTGCTTGATTTTATACGTTTCCAGGTAGCCGGAAAAAAATTCCTCGCTGAATGATCCAAACAAGGTGGCAAAGGCGAGATCGGCCTCTGGATCGCCAAAATAAATCGCGGGATCAATAAATGCCGCACACTGGCTTTGGTTGAATAATACATTGCCACCCCAAAAATCACCGTGCAACAGCGAAGCCTTATCCGGGGCCTGTAAATAATGTTCCAGCTTACCGCAAAAGGCCTCAAGCCTGGCGCGCAGCCCGGTATCAATTTTTCCGGCGTCGCAAGCGATCGCGGTCATATAAAGCAGCCGTTGGTCTCTGAAAAAAGAAACCCAATCCTCAGACCAAGGGTTGGGTTGCCGGGTTGGCCCAAAAATTGTGTCCCCTGCAAAGCCGAATTTATCAGATGTCGTTGCATGAAGTGTGGCCAGCATTCGTCCGGCTTCGCGCTCACCGGCCCTCCCTTTCTGGCCATCATTTTCAATAAAGTTTAGCAGCAAAACCCCGTCACCCTCCCCCATCACCCTGGGAAACCGGGCGGCGGTATGGTCCACCAGGTAGGTCAGCATCCCGGCTTCTGCCCTGCATAAGTGTTCAAAGCCGGGAAGGCCCACTTTTGCGGCCAGGGTTTCACCGCTAGCGAGGCCAACCTTATAGACATTGGCCCAACCGCCCCCTGCCAAGTGGGAAATGGTCTTTACAGTTTCAGAAAGATGCTTTTTTATAGAAGTCGTAATGAGAGTTTCCGCTGACGTCATGGCCTATGATCAGGAAAATACTTGACCATCAGGGTTTCCAAGAGCCCCTCGGCACCTTCTGTGATCAGCGCCAGACAATTCTGGAAACCATCGACACCGCCGTAATAAGGGTCAGGCACCTCTTGAATTCCCGAAGCGGAATGGTTCAAAAGAAAGTCGATTTTATTCTGGTGTTCTTCAGGAACCCTTTGCCGCAGATTGCGAATATTGGTCTGATCCATAGCCAAGATATAGTGAAATTTCTCAAAATCTTTGTTGGTTATTTTCCGTGCTCGTTGGCCGCCAATATCAAATCCGGCGATCAACCCGGCTTCGCGTCCGCGTTCATCCGGTGGCTCACCTACGTGCCAACTTGAGGTCCCGACAGAATCAATCAAAAAGTGTTTTTCAAGCCCTTCAGCGATGACCAGATGGCGAAACACCCCTTCTGCCAAGGGTGAGCGACAAATATTGCCTAGACACACAAATAAAACCCCAATTTTTTTGCTGCCTGCCATTCTACACCTTCATGCCTTCCAGTTTTTCCAGAGTATAATACATTAAATCAAGGGCGGGAGGATCATTCATTTCCGCGCTTAACATTCCATGCACTTGGCCGCGGTGGTGAGTTTGGTGGTTAAAAAAATGGCCAAGGGCCAGCGACAACGGGGCATCGTGGGGATTGCCCGCCATGTCAGTGTATCCAAGAATTTCTGATAAATGCTGGTCGGTCAGGGAAATGGTAAAATCTATAATTTTATCGTCCATCACTTTCCGAGCACCTTGTAGCCCATCAAAGTCTTCAAAAAGAATCGCGTCCAGAGTTTTCGGAGCGCCGTTTTCACCCAAAAACCGCGCCATCCAAATCATATCCGCAACCAGAAGGTGGTTAAGTGTTTTGTGGATTGAGTTAAAAAATGATGGTCTTTCTTTAAAGTAAGCGCTCTCATCCAGAGCCCCGCAAACCGAATAAAGCTTCCGGTTAGCCCAGGTATTATAATTGGCCAGATGGATAAAATAAGACGCGAGCATATCTTTTTCCTTAAAAGAAAGATGCGAACCGTTTAAGTTTAGGCGAGAAAGGGTCGTATTAAAAGTGTCTCGTTACCAAAACATAGTCATTCTGACCGGTGCGGGGATTTCTGCCGAATCCGGGCTATCCACCTTTCGCGGCGCCGGAAGCCTTTGGGACGGGCACAGGGTTCAGGATGTTGCAACCCCCGAAGCCTTTGCCAGAGACCCTGATCTTGTTCATGAATTTTACAATATGCGACGAAGCAATCTGTTGAAGGTCAAACCCAATGCCGCCCACGATGCATTATCACGGTTGGAAAAAAGACATAATGGAAGCGTTCAGATAATCACCCAAAACGTCGATGACTTGCATAAGCGTTCAGGCAGTAAAAACGTCCTTCATATGCATGGGGAGATTTTGAAAGCGCGGTGCCGGAATTGTCATAAAATTTTTGACTGGAAAAAAGATTTAACCGAAGAAACCACTTGTCCAACCTGCCAGACAACCCCGTCGCTTCGGCCGCACATTGTCTGGTTTGGCGAAATGCCCCTTAAAATGGAAGAGATTGAAGTGGCGCTTTATACCGCCGACCTGTTTTTGTCGATCGGCACTTCGGGCAATGTTTACCCGGCCGCCGGTTTTGTTGCCGAGATAAAAAACATGGGCAAAGCCCACAGTGTTGAGTTGAATCTGGAGCCTTCGGAGGGCCAGTTTCTGTTTGCCGAAGGGATCTATGGCAAGGCGACAAAAATTGTTCCAGAATTTGTTGAAACCCTGCTAAAAGAAAACCCCTAAGGAGGAATTGATGGGTAAAAAACTTGAAGGTGATGTGCGCGCTGCCGAGCTAGGAAACCTTGAAGGCTGGGGTGAGGTTGAAGGCCGCGACGCCATACAGAAAACCTTCAAATTCAAAAATTTCAACGAGGCTTTCGGGTTCATGACCCGGGTTGCCCTGAAGGCCGAACAAATGGACCACCATCCCGAATGGTTCAATGTTTATAACCGCGTCGAAGTAACGTTAACGACCCACGATGCCGATGGCCTGACCATGAGCGATATCAAGCTGGCACATTTTATGAATACCGCCGTCGCCGATAAATCCTGAAAATCACTTTCCTGATTTTGCCATCACGGCTTCGCGGTGGGCAACGAAAACCGTTGACCCGAGAATAACAGCTGCGCCAATCCAGGCAATTAAATCAACACTTTCGCCAAAGGCGACAAGCCCAAGTATGGTGGCGAACAGCATCCTTGAAAAATCGATTGGCAGGACGGCGGTAGCCTCGGCATTGGCAAAGGCCCGGGCCAGCGCGGTGTGTGCCAAACCAACCAAAATGCCCATGACAATCAGGATCATGAGGTCCCGGGGTGATGGCCAGGTCCAGAAAAACAGGGCAACAAGGAAGCTTCCGGGCAAAACAAATAAAAACGAATAAAGCGCAATGAGCTGGGGCCGGTCGGTGCTGGACAGCGATTTGATCACAATTAAAGACCCGGCAAGCATGAGCGAGCCAAAAAAAGCAGCAAGCAACCCTGGCGTAAGCTCCTGAAACCCAGGCCGCAAAACCACCAGAACACCTATGAAACCCAATATGATTGCCGTGATCCGGCGTACATGCACCTTTTCTTTCAAAATCAGGACCATCCCCGCCGCCGCAAAAACCGGCGCGGAATAGCTGATCGCAACTGTTTCAGCCAAGGGGATATGCGCCACCGCATAAAAAAGGCCGAGGGTGCCAAAAAATGAAAAAAATCCGCGCAGACCGTGCCGGCCCAAATATTTAGTCTTTAAAATCGAAATTCCGTTTTTGAAAAGAAACGGGGCAAACGCTAAAATCGCAAAAAGCGTCCGGTAAAAAACAATAACAAATGGGTGCATATTTTCGGAAGCAACCCGGATCAGGCCCCAAATAATAACGAACAGAAAACAAGACCAGAGCATCCAGAGCGGCCCCTTAAGGTGCTGGGGAATGACCGGTCGGATGTCCATCTAAACCGTCCTTTTTCAAAACTAAACGTTAGTTTTTGATCAGATCATCTGCGACCTTAAAGGCCGCCTCGGTCCTTTGTTTTACTTCTTCAACCGTAACATCGGGGGCCAGTTCGGTAAGCCTCATGCCACTGTCATCAATATCAAAAACGCCAAGGTCGGTGATAATACGATCCACCACCTTCACCCCGGTTAGCGGCAATACGCAGTTTTTAAGAAGCTTGGCTGCACCTGATTTGGCATTGTGGTCCATGATCACCACCACGCGTTTAACGCCAGCCACCAAATCCATAGCACCGCCCATACCCTTGACCATTTTTCCGGGAATCATCCAGTTAGCAAGGTCACCCTCTTCGGATACTTCCATCGCCCCCAGGATTGACAGGTCGATATGGCCACCGCGGATCATGGCAAAGCTGTCAGCGCTGGAAAAATAACTGGTGCGGCGCAATTCGGTGATGGTCTGTTTGCCGGCATTAATCAGGTCGGCATCCACCTCGTCTTCAGTGGGAAATGGTCCCATCCCGAGCATGCCGTTTTCGCTTTGCAAGGTAACGTCAACCCCATCCGGGATATAATTGGCAACCAGGGTGGGAATACCAATACCCAAATTTACATAAAACCCGTCCTGAAATTCTCTGGAGGCGTGTTTCGCCATCTCTTCACGTGTCCATGGCATGGTCTAATCCTCCCCGCGCTGGCGTATCGTCCGTTGTTCGATACGCTTTTCGTGTTTGGCCTTGATGATACGCTGGATATATATGCCGGGTGTATGAATGCAATCCGGGTCAAGTTCGCCAACCTTGACCAACTCCTCGACCTCAACCACAGTTACCGTTCCTGCGGTGGCCATCATCGGGTTAAAATTTCGCGCGGTCTTGCGAAACATAAGGTTGCCTTCGGTATCGCCCTTCCACGCCTTGATCAGTGAAAGATCGGCGACCAATCCGGTTTCCATAATATAGCTTTCGCCACCAAACTCTTTCTCTTCTTTACCTTCTGCAATCAAAGTGCCAACCCCGGTTTTGGTATAAAAACCGGGAATACCCGCCCCGCCGGCACGGATCCGTTCGGCAAGCGTTCCTTGCGGGTTAAATTCCAGATCAAGTTCACCGGATAAATATTGGGTTTCAAAGGTTTTGTTTTCGCCAACGTAGGAGGAAATCATTTTTTTTATTTGCCGGGTTTGCAGCAAAAATCCTAAACCGAAATCATCAACCCCGGCATTGTTGCTGATAACTGTCAGGTCTTTTGCCCCCGAATCCCGAAGCGCCGTGATTAAATTTTCCGGGATGCCGCAAAGGCCGAAGCCGCCTGCCATGATGGTCATGCCATCAAAAGTAAGTCCCTCTAGCGCGTCAGCTGCATTTTTGTAAACCTTGTCCATGCACGCCCTTTCAGCCTTTTCTTATGATTTAGGGTTTAAGCGGAACAATTTCCGGGGTCAAGGGCAAGGGTTACGGTTTACAAAGACCAGAACACTGGTTTACAAAGTTTTTGAAATTTTTTTGAGGATTGCCATGCGTGGCTATTTTTCCATTGGTATCGAAGGGGTCAGTAAGGCGGGTAATATGGGTAATCTTATTCGCACCGCTCATGGGTTTGGTGCGGCGTTTGTTTTTACTATCTCTCAAAAAATGAAATCAAAAGATGCCATGGCTTTGGCTCAGGAGATTAGTGACACCAGTAAAACCCCGGATCATATTCCTTACTATGAATTTGATCGGGTGGAAGATTTACTCCTCCCCAAAGGTTGCTAGCTGGTTGGGGTGGAAATAACCGACGATGCTTTGGAAATGCCTTCGTTTCGGCATCCTTTGAAAGCGGCCTATATTTTGGGGTCTGAAATGTTTTCGGTTTCCGCAAAAACCTTGAAAAAATGTGATTATGTGATCAAAATTCCGACAAAGTTTTCGCTCAACGTGGCAACCGCTGGTGCCATTGTTATGTATGACCGGCTATTATGTTATGGAAAATTCCGCGCCCGTCCTGTAACACCATCGGGCAAAGCGCCGGAGGTGGCGCACCATGTGCGGGGAATGCCGCGACAGCGTTAAATAAAAAGTAAAAGGAAGAAAATGACAAAATTACACTTTAGTCTAGTTAAAGGCGCCCTTCTGCTTGGTTTTTTTGTCGCCGGGTTCTCTGTCCCCGCCAATGCCGAACGCCGGGAAATTCTGGGCAGTTTTCGCAATTGGGACGCGGTATTGATTGAGCGTGATAATGGCGAAAAGCATTGCATGATGATTTCCATGCCAAAAGATTCGCAGCCAGCGAATGTAAACCATGGCGAGGTTTATATGACCGTTACCCACCGCCCCCGGCGGCAGGTGCGCGACCAAATTAATTTCGTTACCGGCTATGACTTAAGGGTTGGCTCAGAAGCCACCGCCACCATTTCAAACACCCGTTATAATATGTTTGTTGAGGGCCGCGATGCCTGGCATTACACCCAAGCCGATGACACCCGTATGACCGCTTCCATGAAACGCGGCAATACTCTTGTTATGCGGGCCACTTCAGCGCGCGGCACCAATACTTCATACCGGTTTTCGCTTGCCGGATTTACCGCCGCCTATAACGCTATATCGGCTGCGTGCGCCTGATATGTC
>SMXR01000084.1 GCA_004356215.1 Alphaproteobacteria bacterium
AACAAGGATGAACAGTTGGCCTTTTGGCTCAACCTCCACAACGCAGTTCTCTTCGAGCAATTGGCGGAACATTATCCAATCTCAAAATTAAAATCTTTGCGTTTGGGAAAATCGAAAAAGCCTGCTCTTTGGGATGAAAAACTGGTGACGGTTGAGGGTGTCTCGCTTTCCCTGAACGACATTCAAAATAAAATCCTGATCCGCCATTGGGCTTCACCAATGGTGCTGTATGGTCTTTATCAGGGGGCCATTGGCGGGCCGAGCTTACCAATAAAGGCTTTCACAGGTAAAAATGTCCATAATCTTCTAAAGAGTACAGCTAAGGAATTTGTGAACAGCAACCGCGGTTTCAGGATGCGGGGCAGCAAGGCCCAGGTTTCGCTGACCTATGAATGGGGCAGCGCCGCCTTCCCCAACTGGGAACGCGATGTTGCCAGACACTTGGTGAAATTTGCCGACAGCTCACACAGAGCTGAATTGGCGAGCGCCAAGGAATTTGTCGCCAAGCTTTATGACTGGGCCATTGCCGATCTCACGGGCGGCACCTTAAGCGTTGGGCCGATACAGTCCACAGCCGCTGGACTGGGAACGAATTCGAGATTTTTGCAGAGCATCAGGCAGGAAAGCAAGCGGGAGGCCTTAAATCCTGAGACCGCCAGGCTTTTGCGTGGCGTTGCCCAGGTGCAAAGACTCAACAACCTAGCCCACCCCTCTGAAGGCAAGGTCATCTCCTTTGAATGTGGAACCGGCCCCTGCCCCGGTGACGAAACTGAAGACGACCCAGAGGGCGATGACTAGAAATATTTATTTTGGTTAGGCCCAGTAACAATTCTAGGGGCCCAGCAGCTTTTCCAGTGTGATGCCGCCCATCCAGTCAAGCCGGGCGGGCACGCATACATCGAGGGCGGCGCGCTCAACGGCCGTCAAACCGGGATGCCAATCCCCCAGAATCAGGACGATTCTGATTTGATCACTGCGGTTCCAGGCCTTGTGTTCGAACGAGTCGTCAAAAATGAAGGTTTCCCCGGGCCGCCAGGTATGACGGTGGTTGGCAACCCTGATTCCAACACGCTCGGGAATGACCAGCGGGAAATGAACAGTTAAAGCGGCGTTGGTCTGGCCAAAATGGGGGGGAATCTCGGCCCCCGGTTTCAACACTGAAAAAAACGCCTCCATAAAGGTTTCTGATTTTTGGCTCTTGAGGATGGCATCCAGGGCCGCAGCCGTTGCCGGAAACTTTTTGTAAGCCTGGGGGTTTCGCTGACCCTCCTTGAACAAATGGGCGACCCCCCATTGTCTGGAACCGTCTAGCTTCTTCCAGCCTTCCTGGACCTCCTGGCCGGTATCGATATAAGGGACAGTGTCCTTATCCGGGTCGAGCACCTCCAGGGCCTCGGTCCGGATATCCGGAAAGGCGGCTTCCAGGCCCTTGACCCAGCTGAATTCAGATCGCTCAAACAAAGCACGGGGCTCCAGCCCCGGAAGGTACAGCCATTGGGGCCGCTGCTGGTCATGCTGAAACGCCACCTTGTCGGCGAACACATCCCGCCAAACCAGCCCCTCGATCCGCGAAAGGTCAGCCCCCGGGTGCGCTTCTTTCACGCCCCTCAAAGCCTGATCCTGGATTTCGGCAAGTTTTTCCCGCAACAAAACTTCGCCATCTGCCGCCAATTTCTTCAGGTTGGCGGCCACCTGCGGGTCGTCGGCCATGTTAAAAATCTTGACGTGGCGGTCATAGGCCAGGAATGTCGCGGTGATGGCTTTCTCGCGGTCACCAACCGACATGTAGCTCCCGGCCAGGCGCAGGAAGGAAAAAGCGTTGCCGGGATCAGCTTCAATCGCATCTAATTGGGCCTTTATTGTCAATTCCAATTTTTTCAGTTTTTGTTCAACGGTGGCCAGCCCCTGAAGGCATTGAACATTTCCCGGATCAAGCTCAAGATACCGGCGCATTAAGGTCCGGGCATCCGCGAGGCGGCCAGAAGTATAATAAATCCCTGACAGGAACTGGATCAGGCCGGGGTCATCGGGAAAGCGCTGCATTTGCTGTTCAGCAACTTCAATCGCCTCTTTGGGCCGCCCCGAACGCACCAACCCAGCTAATCGGCCAAGGTCGGGCTGGGAAACCTGGTTATTGGATTTAGCCAATGTTGTTCTTTCTGTTCTGTTGCCCAGTACCCGGCATTACTCCGGGCCTTAAGTAAGGTAACCTTTTTATAGCATTTTATAAATTTTAAAAATTAAAAGCATTTTAATCGCTAAAAATTGATTTGCCCTTCCCCGCGAAGGGCGGCAAAAGGGCAGGCGGCACATTAACATAGCTCTGGATAAAAAAAGAAAAAGGCCGGTTTTAACCGGGTTGTAAATGAGAGGGGAGTATGGCTTTATCGTTTTTTACCGAGGTTTTGAAAGTTTAATAAAATGATTGCTGAGATTGGCAATTTTGCACTTATTCTGGGGCTTGTCCTGGCCCTGGTCCAGGCGATTGTGCCGTGGTGGGGTTTGAAGCGTAATAATCCCCTTTTGCTACAGGTCACCCGCCGGGTGGCCATTGCCCAGTTTGGCTTTATCTTTTTTTCTTTCCTGATCCTGACCTATTTATTTGTAACCTCTGATTTTTCGGTCGCAAATGTGTTTCAAAACTCGCATACCACCAAACCGCTGATGTACAAAATCGCCGGTGTGTGGAGCAATCATGAAGGTTCGATGTTGCTGTGGGTTCTTATACTGGCGCTGTTCGGGGCGATCCTGGCGCGTCCGGGCAGCAAAATGCCTGAAGGGCTGCGCATCCGGGCGCTCGGCATCCAGGGCCTGATCGGATTTGCATTTATTTTGTTTCTGGTTTTTACCTCCAACCCGTTTGACAGGATTTTCCCTACACCGTTGGACGGCCTCGGGCTTAATCCATTGCTGCAAGATCCGGGTTTGGTATTTCACCCACCGTTTTTGTATTTAGGCTATGTCGGCCTGTCGACCGCCTTTTCACTTGCCGCTGCCGGCCTGCTGGAAGGAAAAATTGACCGCATCTGGGCCGGGCATGTGCGCCCCTGGGTGCTTTCGGCCTGGTGCTTTTTGACATTTGGAATCGCGCTTGGATCCTGGTGGGCCTACCACGAGCTGGGCTGGGGGGGCTGGTGGTTTTGGGACCCGGTGGAAAATGCATCCTTTATGCCGTGGCTGTTCGCCACTGCCCTGTTCCATTCGCTCCGGGTGGTTGAAAAACGGGAAGCCCTGAAAACCTGGACTTCGCTGTTGGCAATCCTCGCCTTTTCCTTCAGCTTGATCGGCACCTTTCTTGTCCGCTCAGGGATACTGACCTCGGTGCATGCTTTTGCGGTTGATCCCACCCGCGGGGTTTTTCTTCTTGTCCTTTTAACCCTGGCCATTGGCGGCGCGCTGGCGCTTTTCGGATACCGGGCACCCAAGTTGAAACCGCTTGGGTCTTTTTCCCCGATCAGCCGCGAGGGTGGTATTATGATCAACAACCTGGTCATCGTCAGTGCCTGCCTTACGGTTTTTCTCGGCACCTTTTATCCACTGTTTATCGATGCCCTGACAGGGAACAAAATCTCCGTCGGCGCACCCTATTTTAATATCACCTTCCTGCCCATAATGATCCCCGCGCTGGTAATCCTTGGCATTGCCATCGCACTTCCCTGGAAGCGGGGCAACCTGAAAGACGTGCTTTACGGGTTGCGCTATGCCTTTATTTCGGCGCTGGTGATTGGCACCATTGTCGCCTGGTTTTTCTGGACCGAAAGCCTGGTTGCCATCTTTGGGGTTATCCTGGCGGCCTGGATTGCCGGGGCCACCTTGACCGACCTGGCCAACCGCATCCGCCTGGAAGGCCCGGTAAAGGAGGTTCTGGCGAGGGCGATACGCCTGCCAAAGGCCTTCCTTGGTATGGCGATCGCTCATTTTGGCGTGGCCGTGATTGTGGTGGCGATAACCGGGGCCAGTTTCTGGCGGGTGGAAACCATCGGCATGATGGATATCGGCGATACCCTCCAGGCCGGGGATTTAACCATAAAACTTGATAAGGCCTTTCTGGCAAGAGAAGAGAATTATGAAAAGCTGCAGGGGGAATTTACTATTTGGAAAGGCTCCGAGGTTGTCACCACCCTGACCGCCCAGAAACGCTTTTACCCGGTCCGCGGCATAGAAACCACTGAAGCCGGCATTAAATCAACCTTTTGGGGGGACTATTATTTGACCCTGGGGCCCCGGGCCAAGGACGGAAAACTTGCCGTCCACTTTTTCAGAAACCCGCTGGTGCCTTGGCTGTGGTTTGGTGCAATCCTTCTGGTGATAGGCGGCGGGGTAACCCTGATCGGTGGTCATAGGCCTGCCCGCAGCGGCAGTGAAGACGAAACGTCGTGAAGCGTCTTGGTTTTTATATGCCGATCGCACTATTTGCCGGGATCGTGGTTTACCTGGCGATTGGCCTGACGCTGGACCCGAACAAACTTCCTTCGATGCTAATCGACAAACCGGTGCCCGAATTTGTCCTGCCGGCGATTGAGGGGTTTGACCAGGGGCTTTCTTCAAGCGACCTCAAGGGCAAGGTGTCTCTGGTAAATATCTGGGGGTCGTGGTGTGTGGCGTGCATTATTGAGCACCCCCTTTTGATGGAACTGGCAAAAAATAATACCATCACGATCTATGGGATTGACTGGAAAGACCCACCCGGGGCGGGCGCCGCCTGGCTTTTAAAAGAAGGCAACCCCTATACCCTTATCGGCGATGATGCCGATGGCCGCGTTGCCATTGATTTTGGCGTTACCGGGGCGCCGGAAACCTTCATCGCCGATAAGGATGGACGGATCAGGTATAAATATATCGGCCCGATTACCCCTGAAGTCTGGAACGAGATTATTCTCCCGATCGTTGAGGAGTTACAGCGATGACCTTCAAGACCGTAGTCTTTCTACTCGGCGGGTTTTTTATCCTGGCCGTTGGCTTGGGTGGGGCCGGCGCCGTCGAGCCCGATGAACGTCTGGATGATCCGGTTCTGGAACAGCGGGCCCGTGAGATTAGCCAGCAACTGCGCTGTGTCGTGTGCCAGAACCAGAGCATTGATGAATCAGATGCCCCGCTCGCCCGGGACCTCCGCCTGATTATCCGTGAGCGCCTGGTTGAAGGTGATAATGATGAACAGGTCATCGGTTTCGTGGTTGACCGGTATGGGGATTTTGTCCTGCTCAAGCCGCCATTTCAGGCTGACACCTATTTACTGTGGTTTGGGCCGTTTATCATATTCCTGATGGGTGGGCTCCTGATTTTTTATTATTTTCGCAAGGTTTTGGGGGCGATCCCGGACGGTGATAATTCCGACCCTGGGGATAGGGAAAAATAGGATCATGAAACTGGGGCTGATTTTTGTCGGTTTAATGGTGCTTGCGGTTGGCCTGGCGCTACAGCCGCTGTTGGCCAGGGGGGGTAAAGGAAAAAACGCCAAAACCCTGGCCTTTTTGGGCATACTTATTGTGGTCGCCTCGGGCGGGGTTTATTATCTGGTTGGCTCTCCGGCGATGGTAAATTCCCCGACATTCCTGGAAGGGTTCAACACCGGCGGTGGCCGGGCATCCCTCACCGGGCAAGAACCCGTTTTTCCCTCACTCGAGGAAATCATTGATAAGCAAAAAGCCGTTGTCGCCCAAAACCCTGAGGATGTGAGGGGGTGGACCCGATTGGCCAGAACGCTCACCGGGTTAGAACGCTATGGGGAAGCGATTGCGGCCTACCGGCGGGCGATTGCCCTGACGCCTGGTAATGCCGGGCTTTTCTTGGCCCTTGGCGAGGCCTTGACCTTCCGCGACCAGGGACTGATCTCTGACGAAGCCCTCAAAGCTTTTGAAACCGCTGTGAAGCTCAACCCAGGCGAATTATTCTCTAAATTATACCTGGGCGATTATTCTTTCCAGACCGGGGATGTCCAGTTGGCCCTGGTTCGCTGGCTGGCACTTTATGAGGAAGCACCCGTTGATACCCCGTGGCTTCCCCTGCTCGAGCAACGCATCCTTCGGGCCGCTACTGCCCTGGGGCAGGATGACCCGCAAATTCTTGCCGAAAAACGGTTCCAGGAACCGGCAAACCCAAGCGCCGAAGAAATCCAGCAAATGACCCCTGAAGACCAAGCGGCCATTATTGGAAACATGGTGGCTACCCTGGAAGCGCGAATGGAAGAAAACCCAGGGGACCTGGCCGGCTGGGAGCGGCTGGGCCGGTCTTATATGGTGCTGGAGCGGTATCAGGATGGACTGTACGCCTTTGGCCTGGTGGCCG
>SMXR01000085.1 GCA_004356215.1 Alphaproteobacteria bacterium
ACATGGAGGCCCTTGGCGTGGGGAAATTGATCTTCCACGGCTTCAAGGACGCTTTTTTTGAAGGCAGCGATATCCTTGATGGTATCCACTTTATTAAAGGCCAGGATCAACCCCCGGCCCTCGGCCAATACCTGGGTGGCGATTTTGATATCCTGATGGCTGATCGGAACTTCCGGTTCGCATATCAAAACCACAACATGGGCAAAATCGATCGCGTTCAAGGTGTCGCCGACCGACATTTTTTCAAGCTTTTCCCGGACCCGGGCTTTTTTTCGGAGACCAGCGGTATCAAACAGCTGGACATCACGCCCGCCCCACGACCAGTCCAGGGCAATAGAATCGCGGGTGATACCGGCCTCGGGCCCGGTCAGGACCCGGTTTTCGCCCATAAGGCGGTTGATCAGGGTTGATTTCCCGGCATTGGGGCGGCCGACAATGGCCAGCTTGATGGGGCCGCTAGCTTTACCGTCCTCAAATTCTTCATTTTCCTTGGCCTCACTTTCAGGGATCAGGGCGGCCAGGCATTGAATAAGCTCGCCAAGGCCCTCACCGTGTTCTGCTGAAAACGCAACTGGCTCACCAAGGCCGAGCTTGAAGGCTTCGTAATAACCCGCCTCGCCCCCCCGGCCTTCACATTTATTGGCGACCAGGATCACCGGCACCTGGAAGGGGCGGATCCAACTGGCTATTTCCTCATCCTGGGGGGTAACCCCGACCCGGGCATCAATGACAAAAATAGCGATATCGGCCTTGTCCTTCAAAACCGCTTCGGTGCTTCTTTTCATGCGGGTGGTGAGCGAATGGTCGCCGTCTTCATCAAGCCCGGCGGTGTCAATCAAATCGAATTTAACATTACCTAATGTGACCGGGGTGACCTTCCAGTCGCGGGTCACGCCAGGGGTATCATGAACCAGCGCCAGGCGTTTTCCAGCCAGACGGTTGAATAAGGTTGACTTGCCCACATTCGGGCGTCCCAGGATGGCAACAGTGCAGGTCATTTTCAAATCTCATGCGGGGCCTTAGCGGTAAGCAATCAGCTCACCGTCATCGGTTAAAACATAAACAGTCCGGTTGGCAACAATCGGGGCAATCACCGTTCCCGCGGGCATTTTTGTGCCGCTGAGAATTTCGCCGGTATAGGGCGAGATAGTCAGGATATACCCGTGTGAAGACACAACTATCAGCCGGTCTCCAGCCAAAACCGGCCCGGCCCAGCGGATCAGATGTTTTCTTTTTTTACGTTTTTCAAAGCGTTCCAGCTGAGTTATCCAGCTGACGCGGCCATCGCGGGTCGAGATATTTATCAACGCCCCTTCGGTGGTCAGAACAAACATATAGCTGCCAGCCACCCAGGGAGTGTAAAGGGTGCCGATGTTCTTTTCCCAGACCCGGTCACCCGAGCGCATGTCTATCGAAACCAGCCGGCCCGAATGATTGCCGATATAAACCCGGCCCCTGGAAATCACCGGGTGGCCGTCGATATCGTTCAAAGTAGCCAGGGCGGTCAGGCGGCCAGTGCGGCTGAGGCTGTCCTGCCAACTCATCTGGCCATTTTGGGCACGCAGGGCATAAATTTCCCCTGATGAAAAGGTGGCGATAACCGTATCACCCTCCACAGCGGCGCTGGCAGATCCCAAAACCGCGGCATTTTCCACGATGCCCAGATATTCCCAAAGCACTTCCCCGTCCTCAGCCGACAACGTAAACAGCCGATTATCCTGGGTGTTAACAAAGACCCGGCCATCGGCAATCGTGGGCGCCCCGCGCAACGGCACACCAACATCAGTCCGCCATAACTCGGCGCCGGTCTCAGCATCCAGGGCAGCAGCAAAACCATAACCGGTGGTGGCAAAAATCCTGCCGCCCCAATACCCAACCCCACCGCCGTATGCGACGTTAGAGCGTTCTTCCTTGTTTTCAAGTTTGGTGCGCCAAATTAAACGGCCGTTGGTTTCATCAAAGGCACTGACCTGGCCTTTGACATCAATGACATAAACCCTGCCCTGCCAGACCACCGGGCCGGACACCAGTTTTTGATATTTCTTGGAGCCATGTCCGATCTTTGATTTCCACGCCACCTGCAAGGTGTCACCGACACTTAAATGATGGTTCACATGGGCGGGATTGCCCCCTGCCTGACCCCAATTTTGATTGACGTAAGGCCGCGGAAGCGTCACCGGGACAGTGGCCAGGATGGGATCAATTTCAACGTCACCTTCGGTGGTGATAATCGAAATTCGAATTCCCTCCAGCTCATCCTCCTTTTCATTCTTGGGGCCGCACGCCATCAGGCTGATTGCTGTCACCAGCATCACCAACCCTGTAAAAAACCGTTTTTTGTTCTCAAATTTTACCATTTTCTTTGTACCTTTTCGGAAGCGCCAGGTGGGCTTAAATTCTACAACACCTATTAGCTTGCTGGTTCTTCTTCGTTTTTATTTTTCAATAAGCTTCCAGCGGGTTTCTTATTTTCAATCATTTGCATAAATTCGCCGGCCCGGTTTTTTAAATCGGGGGGAGTTGCCGGGTCGGCCGCCAGCCTTAAGAAAATTTCCTCGGCCTCCGTGTACCTGGCCTCGGTAAAGTACATCAACGCCAGAGCTTCATTGGCACTATAATACCAATTGCTGCTCGCCTTTACCAAGGGGGTCAGGCGCTCATAAGCCTCTTCTGTCCCACCCTGATCAATCAGGATAAGCACCGCCATTAGCGCCCCGTATTCGCGAAACCTCTGGGTCAGGCCGGTGTCGGCGGAAATCTCGTCATAGGCACTAATTGCCCCAGAAATATCACCGGAAGTGGCCAGGTTTGCGGCTTTTTGAAGGCGCGATAAAAGGCCGTAGCCATACTTGGACGAGGCAATCAGGCCTTCAAACCCGGCTAAAGCCTCGGCGTCCTTGCCAGCCTCCAGGTCGCTTACCGCGGCCTGATAACGCTCACTCTCCTGAATTCTTTGTGCGACCACATAGTCTTGCCAGTAAACCCGGCCGCCCATAGCCGCAATAAAAAGGACCGCGCCACCAATGACGAAGGGGCCGGTTGTCTTCCAAAGTTTTTTTAATTTTTCCCTGCGGAGTTCTTCATTCACTTCAGAAAAAACGTCTACCACTGTCGTCTCCTGCATTGTCATTTTTTTGCGCGGGCTACCATAGCCAAAGGCGGCCCCCAGCGCAAACATAATGCGCTGATTTTTTTACACTTTTTTGTTTTTCCCGTAGGTCTGGTCAGGCCCCGGGAAACGCCGGGCCCTGACGTCGCCGGCATAGGCTTTAACGGCCTTTTCAATTTCCCCGGAAAGGTTGGCGTAGGTTTTAACGAATTTAGGGACCCAGGGGCTTAATCCCAGCATGTCTTCGGTGACCAGAACCTGGCCATCGCAGTGGACCGAAGCGCCAATGCCGATGGTTGGATTGGAAACCGCTGCGGTAATTTCAGCGGCCAGTTCCGCTGGCACCCCTTCTATGACCGTCGAAAATGCCCCGGCCTTGTCCACCGCCTGGGCGTCTTTCAAAACCTGGGTGTGGCTGGCCTTGCCTTTGCCCTGAACCTTGAAACCACCCATGGTGTTAAGCGCCTGGGGCCGCAGGCCGATATGGGCCATGACCGGAATGCCATTCGCGACCAGGTGTTTGATGGTCGGCGCCATCGCTTCGCCGCCTTCAAGCTTGATCGCCTGAACCCCGGTTTTCTTGATAACCTTGGCGGCGTTCCGGAAGGCCTGTTCCTGGCCTTCTTCATAAGACCCGAATGGCATATCAAACACACATAGCGCGTGGCCAGTGGCCTCCACCACCGACTTGGCGTGGCCGATCATGGTGAACAGCGACAAGCCCAGGGTATCGGGCAGGCCGTAAAGCACCATGGCCATGGAATCGCCGATAATGATGATATCCGAGGCCGCATCCACCAGCCGGGCGATCGGGGCGGTATACGCGGTCAGGCTGACAAGCGGCTCACCGCCCTTGGCCGCCTGGATATTCGGCACCGTCAGGCGCTTGCCTTGGCTTCGCTTTTTACCGGATGAATACGGGCTTGGCATGCTACTCCCACTCAATCGTGCCAGGGGGTTTGGATGTTATATCATAAACGATGCGGTTTATGCCTTTTACCTCATTGATAATCCGGGTGGCGCATTGGCCAAGAAATTCATGGCTGAAACCATAATAATCGGCGGTCATGCCATCGGTTGATGTCACCGCGCGCAGCGCACAGACAAAATCGTAGGTGCGCTCATCGCCCATAACGCCGACGGTCCTGACCGGCAGCAAAACCGCAAAGGCCTGCCAAATTTCGTTATAAAGCCCGGCTTTCCTGATCTCATCCAGGTAAATCGCGTCAGCCTTCCGGAGGAGATCGCATTTTTGCCTCGTCACTTCTCCGGGAATGCGGATGGCCAGGCCCGGTCCGGGAAACGGATGGCGTTCAACAAAGGCATCGGGCAAGCCCAGTTCACGGCCAAGGACACGAACCTCATCCTTGAACAACTCACGCAGCGGCTCAATCAAATCCAGCTTCATGACATCGGGCAGGCCGCCGACATTATGATGTGATTTAATCGTCGAGGACGGGCCCCCGGTAAATGAGACGCTTTCAATCACATCGGGATAAAGCGTGCCCTGGGCGAGAAAATCGACGCCCGGAATTTTTTCGGCTTCAGCTTCAAAAATATCGATAAAGGTCTTGCCGATGATTTTGCGTTTCGCTTCCGGGTCCCCGACCCCTTTCAGGCGCCCAAGAAACAATTCAGAGGCATCCTTGTGGATCAGGGGGATGTGATAATTATCCTGGAACAGCGTGACCACCTGTTCGGCCTCACCCTCCCTGAGCAGCCCATGGTCAACAAATACGCAGGTCAGCTGGTCGCCGATGGCCTCAAACAAAAGAACCGCGACAACGGCAGAATCGACCCCGCCGGAAAGCCCGCAAATCACATGTTTTTTGCCAACTTTGGCCCGGATTTCCTTGATTTTCGAGGTCCGGAAATGGTCCATCGTCCAGCCATCATCGCAGCCGCAAATTTTGTGAACAAAATTGGAAATAAGCTTGGCGCCTTTCAGGGTATGGACAACCTCGGGGTGGAACTGGACGCCATAAAATTTGCGCTCGTCATCGGCAATCGCGGCAAACGGTGCGTTCGCGCTGGAGCCGACAATTTTGAAATTTTCCGGTATCGCGGTCACGGTATCGCCGTGGCTCATCCACACCTGGTCCTTGTCACCCTTTTGCCAAACCCCTTCGAACAAGCGGCAGTCATCGGTGATTTTAAGGTAGGCGCGGCCAAATTCACGGTGGTCGGCCCCCTCAACCTTACCGCCTAGATGTTCGACCATGTCCTGCTCGCCATAACAAATGCCAAAAATAGGAATATCCAGCTTGAAAATTTCACCCGGGGATCGCGGGGTGTCATCGCCGGTGACCGATGCCGGCCCGCCGGAAAGAATTATCCCCTTGGGTTTCAGCCGCTTGAGGGCCTCCAGCGCCTTGGTATAGGGGACAATTTCACAGTAAACCCCGGCTTCGCGCACACGCCGGGCTATCAGTTGGGTGACTTGGGAACCGAAATCCAGAATAAGAATGCTATCGGCCATTGAGTATGCCTTTTTTTTCGATGTTAGCATTTACCCGATAATGACCGGCGTGGAAACCGCGAAATTCATTTGTTTTATCCGGGAACTCAGTGGTGGTGAAAAAAACCGGGAGAATTTGCTAAAAAGTTAGATAAAAATAACTGTATAACAGTTTGTTATTATTAACTATTTTCCTCTTCACTGGCAATTTCTTCGACATGGTCTTCAATCGTTGTTTCGAGGCGTCCTTCCTGGTCACAATCGCGGTCAAAGCAGATGGTTTGCATCTTTTCCAGGTTAAGCCTGGCCTGATCAACCGATTCCCCGGAAAGATAGGCATAGGCCTGGAGCTCGAGGGCGGTCAGGTTGGTTGGCTCCAGCCATAGCGCCAGGTCGTAATATTTCAAGCTGGTGGGCAACGAATCTATCCGAAGATATATCGTCCCGAGGCCAATATAGGCCGACACATTTCCGGGGTCGGCGACAATCGCCTGCTCAAACTTTTTCAGGGCAACTCTAAAGTCACCGGCCTCAAGTGCGGCATCCCCCTCAGCCGCCAGGATAACCGAAACATCCTTGTAAACCTCCAGCACCTGCGCATTTGCGGGCGTCAGGGTTAGAAATAGTGCGATCAGCAAGAGGGTAATGGTTTTCATAAAAACTCCAATAGGGTTCGCCACTTTTACCCTGTTCCGGGGGTGGTGTCATAAAAATAATGATGGGTGGTCAGGGTTTTTCCAGGACAGCCACAAAAAACCCATCGGTTCCATGCCGCCCCGGGGTTAGCAACAGGGCGCCTTTCAGCGAGGAGGCGCTATCGGGAATTGTTTTCATATCCCGGCCTTCAAGGATATCCCGGTAATCCAGCAGACCCCAGCCAGCATGGCCGTCAAGAAAGGTGCTAACCTGGTCTTCAGCTTCGGCCTGAAAAAACGAACAGGTGATATAAATCAAACGGCCGCCGGGTTTTACCAGAGCGGCGCCCTCGGCCAAAAGCGCTTTTTGGGTGGTAATATAGGTGGCAAGTTTTTCCTTTGTCAGGCCAAAACGCTGATCCGGGCTGCGCCGCCAGGTGCCGCTGCCCGAACACGGCAGATCGAGAATTACCCGATCCATATTGCCCGCAAGCGGGGCCAGAAATTCATCCCGTCCGTTAACGGGTAAAACCGCCCGCTGAACATTGCGCGCGCCTGCCTTTTGCACCCGTTTGGCCAATTCCTTCAAACGCTTTTCATTGATATCGAAGGCATAAATCTGGCCCGAGTTGGCCATCTCAGCCGCGGCGCCTAAGGTTTTACCGCCGGCGCCCGCGCACAGATCAAGAACCTGCATTCCGGGCCGGGCATCCACCAGCAGGGCCGCTATTTGCGAGCCTTCGTCCTGGATTTCAATCAAACCATCCTGAAAGACCTGAAGCGGTACCAAATTGACGTGTTCGGTTGAGGAAAACCCCAGCGGTGAAAATGATGTTGGTTCGAACCCGAGGGCTTTCAGATCTTCGCTAAGCTCTTCCGGCCTGGCCTTCAAGGTGTTGATGCGAACGGTCAGCGGGGCCCGGCCCTTCAGGACAGTTAGTTCTTTTTCCCAGGTTTTTGGGAAGCGGTCTTGGAAGCGCCCCAATAGCCATTCCGGACAATTAAGCCGAGCCCAGTCAGGGACTTTGTCTGAAAGGTTTCCCAGCGCCTTGACCAGGGCACCTTCGCCGTCGGTTAAGGGCGGAAGGCCATATCCGCCCTCGGCAAACAAGGCCGCGTCAAAGCCCCCGGTTTGCACCAGATGGGTCAGTAAAATTGACCGGCTGTCCGGGGATCCACCGGCGGCCCGGAGGGCCCAGTCCAGGGCCAGATAATTGCGGATAATTTCATAAAGCGTTGCCTGGATCGCGCGCCGGTCCTTGGATCCGATATAGCGGTTTTTACGGAAATGGTGGTTGGCGATTAAATCCAGCGGGTAGGACGGGTCCTTGAAAAAATGTTCGAGCAAATCCTGCGCTGTTTTCAGGCGGGCTGAGGGCTTCATGAAGGCTTACTCGGACAAGGGATAGTTGGGTGATTCCCGGGTGATGGTGACACCATGGACATGGCTTTCGCGCAGGCCCGCGCCGGTAATCCTGATAAACTTGGCGCCTTTTCTTAAGTCTTCAATGGTGGCTGAGCCGGTATAGCCCATCGCCGCCCGCAGGCCGCCGGCCATCTGGTGCAGGATGGTCCCGGCCGCGCCCTTGTAGGGCACCTGGCCTTCAACCCCTTCGGGCACCAGTTTCAGCGTATCCTTGATATCTTCCTGGAAATAGCGGTCGGCAGACCCGCGCGCCATGGCGCTGACCGACCCCATCCCGCGGAAAGACTTATAAGACCGGCCCTGGTAAATAAAGACGTCGCCGGGAGCCTCTTCGGTTCCCGCCAGCATGCTGCCCATCATCACCGCCCGGGCGCCGCCGCCAATCGCCTTGGCGATATCGCCGGAGGTTTTAATGCCGCCATCGGCAATCACGCCAACGCCATGCTTGTCACATTCTTCTGCGGTGTCCATCACCGCCGTCAGCTGCGGCACGCCAACCCCGGCAACGATCCGGGTGGTGCAAATCGACCCCGGGCCAATCCCAACCTTGATGACATCCGCGCCGGCATCAATCAGGGCCTTGGCGGCGTCTTTGGTGGCAATGTTGCCGGCGGCAACTTCAAATTTGCCCTTCATCTTTTTGATCTTTTTGACGGTCTCGATGACCCGGCTGGAATGGCCGTGGGCGGTATCGACGACAATCAAATCACAGCCGGCATCGACCAGGGCTTTGGTGCGACTTATGCCGCTGTCGCCAACCGATGTGGCGCCAGCGACCAACAGGCTGCCATCGGCATCCTTGCTGGCGTTCGGGTGCTCTGAAGCCTTTTCCATGTCGCGCACGGTGATCAGCCCGATGCAGTTGAAAGCATCGTCAACCACCACCAGTTTTTCAATCCGGTGGGCATGGAGCAATTTCTTGGCCTCTTCCGAGGATATTCCGGGTTTGACCGTAACCAAACCTTCTTTGGTCATCAGGCCGCTCACGGGTTGTTGCATGTTTTTGGCAAAACGAACGTCGCGGTTGGTCAGCATGCCGACCAGCTTCCCGGGTCCGCTTTTCGATTTCTCGACAACCGGGATGCCGGAAATTTTGTGTTTCGACATCAATGCCATGGCATCAGCCAGCGGTTGTTGGGGATGGATCGTCAGGGGATCAACCACCATGCCCGATTCAAAACGTTTGACCTGGCGCACCATGTCGGCCTGGATATCGATATCCATGTTGCGGTGTAACACCCCGATGCCGCCGGCCTGGGCCATGGCAATCGCCATCTTGACCCCGGTGACAGTATCCATGGCGGCTGATAAGAACGGCAGGTTCAGGGTAATTTTTTTGGTAAGGCGGGTTTTTACATCGACCCCGGCGGGCATGACATCGGACGCGGCGGGAAGCAGCAAAACGTCATCGAATGTAAGCCCAAGTCGTATTGTCATCGCATATTCCGAATCAAAAGTTGGCCCTATATGCCAGCACTTCCCCGGTTTGTCACGTTTCTTTTGTTATCAGCAACTAAGGCTGGGCGCGGCCCTTGAAGCCCGTGGCCAGAACAAAAAGCTCTCGTGAATCCTGGCGGCTTGACGGTGGCTTGAGGTGGCGGATGGTTTTGAAGTTTTTCTTCAGGGTCGCTAAAAGCTCACCCTCGGTGCCGCCCTGCAGCACCTTCGATAGGAAAAACCCGCCGGAGTTCAAGACCTCCAGGGCAAAATCCAGCCCGGCTTCGCACAGCACCATGGTGCGCAAATGATCGGTCTGGCGGTGCCCGGTGGCGGCATTGGCCATGTCGCTGATCACCGCATCAACCCCGCCCGCCGTTTTATCCAGGATTGCCTGGTAGGTACTATCTTCCAAAAAATCACCGAGGATAAAGTCCACCCCTGGGACTGGATCGATTTCTTGTAAATCCACCGCCAGTATTTTAACTTTTGGGGCAATTTCACGCATCACCTGGCACCAGCCGCCGGGGGCGGCCCCGAGGTCAACCACGGTTTTCACCCCCTTGAAAAGATCGTATTTTTCCGCAATTTCCTTCAATTTGAATGCCGCCCGCGACCGATACCCCAACCGCCGGGCCTCAGCCACATAAGGATCGTTCAGCTGGCGTTGCAGCCAGCGGGTAGAAGAAGCGGTGCGCCCGCGGGCGGTTTTCACTCTTTCTTTTTTACCACGGCGGCGGCTTTTGGGATCGGTTGTCATCTTTTCACCTTAACCACCCTGCCCTGAAAAAACCACCTTGGGGGCAGTTGGCAAAAGGCTGTTCAAAATGCCTTCACGAAGGCCGCGGTCAGCCGCGGTCAGGTTGTCGCATTCAGCCAGGGAAAAGATCGCCGAAAAAATAGCACAACCGGGGATCATGAATTCTGCGCGCTCAGCCCCGATCACGGCATTGGCGATACGGACGTCAAGCGGTGTTGCCGCCACCTCCCGCGCCAACGTCAGCAGGTTTTCGGTTTTGAAGGTGGCGCCGTCCACCCGGGCGCGGTGATATTTATCCAGACCCAGCGCCAGGGCCGCCAGCGTTGTTACCGTGGCGGACGAACCGATGGCGTGAACCGGGGCTTTGAAAAAGTGTGCGTTTTTTTCAAAAAACCCGGTGAATATTTTGGCATCGGTTTTAATTTGAGCCTGGAATTCTTCTGCTGAGACCTCGTCGGCTGCCATCGCATCGCGGCCGCGCACCACCCCCAGCGGCACCGAAAGCCAATCAAGCACCCGAAGCGCGGTCCCGGCAGTGTCCAGCAATATGACTTCTGTGCTGCCGCCGCCGATATCGAACATCATTATATTGCCGGCCTCGATCAACGGGGCCGACGCCAGCACCGCCAGGCGCACCTCCTCCCGGGCCGGGATAATTTCAAAGTCGAGCCCGGTTTGCTCGCGAATGGTTTGAATAAAAGCCTCGCGATTTTCTGCCATCCGGCACGCCTCGGTCGCGACCGCGCGAATTTCACTGACATCTTCATCGTCAATGATTTCAGCAAAACGTTTGAGGGCAGCAATGGTGCGGTCGATCGCCGCCGGTTGAAGGCTACCGGTTTTCGCGGCGCCCTCACCCAGGAGCACTATCGTCGACTGGACCCGGATGGTTTTGAAAACATCGCCGATGCGCTCGCCAATTATCAGGCGGCAGTTATGGGTTCCAAGATCAATGGCGGCAACACGGGTCACGGGTCTTATCCTTAAGTCTTCTTGAGCGCGCCCACTGGTAAATGATTTCAGACCTGCAAACAAGGTCAATTGACAAGGTCCCTCATTCACTTATATAGCAGGGCCTCTTTTGCCCCGTCGTATAACGGTAATACTACGGACTCTGAATCCGTCAATCGTGGTTCGAATCCACGCGGGGCATCCACCCTCCCCCATTTATGCAAAACCAGATTGACTTGTGGGTGATTTTGCAATAGAACAAAAGAAGAACACTCTGAAAGAGACAGTCATGGAATTCAGCATATTTACAATTTTAGGCGGTTTGATTTTTACCCTGGTCTGGGGGGTTACGGTGATCGGCTTGATTGATGGCCTCGGGCCTTTGGTAAAACGCCTGAAAAATATGGTTGGGTATCAAAAAGATCGTACATATCCCTATTTTATTTCCGAAAAGGGGTAACCCCTTCCGTACTTAAACCCAAGGCGCACAAATTTCCCGCCGGACTATTGCAAATGGCGCACTCCGGCCTATGTCAGGAATAGGAATTGGGGGACTCTTTTTTTCATTTTTTTTCGCATTTCCACTTTACTTTATGTATTAACACCACTATATATATCGTATTGATACTATTGGAAAGAGAAAAATGGACATTAAAACACTGTGTTTAGGCATACTTTCGCTCGGGGATGCCACCGGCTATGAAATCAAGAAAATGGTCGCTGAAGGGAGTTTCAGCTTTTTTAGCGAAGCCTCATACGGCTCTATTTACCCTGCCCTGGGAAAATTGATGGCAGAAGGGTTCGTGACCTGCCGCGCCATGGCCCAGGAAAAACGCCCCGATAAAAAAGTTTACTCCCTGACCGAATTAGGCCGGGAAGCGTTAACCCAATCGCTCAGGAAAAATCCGGACCCGGATAAAAACCGGTCGGAATTTCTGGCCGCCATCCTTTTTTGTGAATCGGTGGCGCCGGAGCGGGTTGACGATTTGATCGAAGATCGCATTCACGAACACGAACAAAAAATTACCGCCCTGGAGGGGCTTCTTGCCGGTGATATGACACCGGGTTCTATATTTGTAGTTGAGTATGGTGTCGCCACCCAGAAAGCCGCGCTGGAATTTCTTTTGAAAAACCAAAACAAGTTTTCGGGGCAATCGCCAAAAGGCGCTGGCGCCAATTTGAGGGAGGTGCCAACCACCGCCGCCGAATAACTACAAAACCTAATCCACCAAAAGGGGCGCAGCCCCATAATAAGAAGAGGACGACAGCAAAATGAAAATGATCATAAGAAAACCGAATTTCAAAGCCCTGATAAAATCCCCCGTGGGATTAGCGGTTATAATCCTGACAGTCATTATTACATATGTCACTGTCGGCTCATTATTATGGGGTGGCAGCGAGGCCAATGGCGATACCCCGGGTGAAATAAGCAACCCGGAAGATGAATTATTCCTGATCAGAGCCCGGGTCATCACCGCCAGCAATTATATAGAAAAAATCCAGGTTCGTGGCCGCACCGAGGCATTGCGTACCGTAGAACTGAAGGCTGAAGTTTCCGGCGCCGTCACCGCCACCCCGGTGGAAAAAGGCGAACGCGTCAATGCCGGTGACATCATTTGCAAATTAGCGCCAAATGCCCTGGAGGCAACCCTGGCGCAAGCCCGGGCGCGTGCCACCCAGCGCCAACTTGAATATGATGCGGCGGTTGAACTATCAACCAAGGGCTTTCGGTCTGAAACCCAGGTGGCTTCGGCCAAGGCTGAACTTGATGCCGCCAATGCCCAGGTCATCCGGGCCGAAGTTGATTTTGAAAATACCTCTATTCGCGCGCCCTTTGCCGGGCTGGTCAATGACCGCCCAGCCGAACTTGGCGATTTTCTTCAAGTCGGCAACACCTGTGCCATACTTCTGACCGAAGACCCTTATCTGGTTGTTGGTGAGGTTTCCGATCGTCAGGTCAGCCGGATTTATAAAGGGCAGCCAGCGGTTGTCACCCTGACCAATGGCCAGGTTCTGGACGGCACGGTTCGTTATATTTCCAGCGCCGCCCGGATTGAAACCCGCACCTTTCGGGTTGAAATTGAAGTTGCCAACCCTGACCTTACGCTCAGGGAAGGGATAACCGCCAACATTGAAATCCCGACCGCCAGCGCCAAAGCGCACTTCTTAACCCCATCGCTATTGACCCTGAAGGACGATGGTTCGGTCGGCATCAGGATTGTTAAAGATGGCACCGTTGAATTTTACCCGGTCACGATCGCCGGCAACGACCCCAACGGGTTATGGGTAACCGGCCTGCCCGACCAGATTCAATTGATCATCACCGGCCAGAATTTTGTCACCGAAGGTCAAAAGGTCCGGGTTGAACTTGAAAACAATGGGGGCAACTCATGAACAAGATTATTCGCGCCGCGGTAGACTATAACCGGGCAACGCTTTCGGCTCTGTTTGTTATTTTCGTATTGGGAATTGTTTCCTACTCTTTCATTACCAAGGAACAAAACCCGGATATTCCTATTCCGTGGTTCCAGGTATTTATGGTCCATGAAGGAATTTCCCCTGAGGATGCGGAGCGTCTGCTGATCAAACCCATGGAGGTTCAGCTGCGCTCAATCTCCGGCGTTAAACAGATGATCAGTGTCGCCAATGAAGGGCAGGCATATGTATGGCTTGAATTTTACGCTGACCAGGACCATGAGAAAGCGCTTGATGACATCAGGGCCGCGGTCAATAATGCCCAGGCCGAATTGCCGGGCGAAACCGAAGAGCCATTGATTTTTGAAAACAACCCGGCAACCCAACCCATCCTGGCCTTTGTGCTTTCCGGAAATGCCAGCGAGAAGGTTTTTACCAACCTCGCGCAACGCGTTAAGGATGAGCTTGAATCGCTGCCTAATGTCCTCGACGCCACAATCAGTGGCACCCGCGAAGAGGTTCTGGAGATCATTATTGATCCGGCCAAATTGGCGGCCTACAACCTGACCCCGGCCGAGATTTTAACCACCATCAGCAGAAACAACCGTTTGGTTGCGGCGGGTTCACTTGAGACCGGTGAAGGCCGATTTTCGGTAAAAATTCCCGGCGTTTTCGAAAATGAACTCGATGTTTTAAGTCTGCCCCTGAAAACCTCAAGCGACGGTGTTGTTACGATTGGTGACCTGACCGAGGTCAGGAGAACCTTCAAGGACCCGGTTCGGCTCTCCAGAATGAATGGTTATCCGGCGGTTACCATTGAGGTTTCAAAGCGGATTGGCACCAATGAAATTGAAACCTCTCAAATGATCCATGAATGGCTGGACAAGGCCCAGCAAACAGCAGCTTGGCCCGAAGGCATTGAAGTCACATTTGTCTGGGATTCAGCTGATTTTACCCGTGAATTCCTGGAAACGCTTCAAAACAGCGTTATGTCCGCAATCCTGCTGGTTGCCGTCCTTGTTGTTGCCGTCCTTGGCATCCGTTCAGCGACCATCGTCGGCATCACAATCCCCGGCGCCTTCCTGTTTGGCATTATGATGCTTTATCTTTTTGGCTATTCAATCAATATCGTGGTCATGTTCGGCCTGATCCTGGCGGTCGGCTTGCTTGTCGACGGGGCTATAGTGGTCAGCGAGTACGCCGATCGAAAAATGCTCGAAGGCCTGCCCAAGAAAGAAGCCTATATTGCCGCCGCGCAACGGATGGCATGGCCGATTACGTCTTCGACCCTGACCACCCTGGCAGCCTTTTTCCCGCTGCTGTTTTGGCCGGACATCATTGGCGAATACATGAGCTATCTTCCCCTGACCCTGATTTTTGTTCTTTCCGGTTCACTGATCATGGCATTGGTGTTTTTGCCCACCCTTGGCTCCCTCATGGGCAAGCCCGGTGCCGCGGATGCGAAAACCATGACAGATCTGGCCGCAGACCATGAAATGGACGTCGGGCATATGCATGGCTGGACCGGCAAGTATGCCCGCTTCCTGCAAAAGTTGACCAGCAAACTCTGGAAATGCTGGGCCATGGTTGGCGGAGCTTTGGCCACGATGGTCATCATTTACGGGACATTTATTGCCATGGGCACCGGGACCGAGTTTTTCCCCCAGGGCGAACCCGATAATGTTCGCCTTGCGATCCATGCCAGGGGCAATCTGTCGCCGGTGGAGATGGACAGAATTTCCTATGAAGTTGAGCAGACAATCAACGATATTCCGGGGATTAAAAACATCTACAGCACCTCGGGCCGGGGCTTAAGCTCCTCGCGTGGTGCTGATGATGTGATTTCCCGGATTAACGTTATTTTCGACGATTGGCAAACCCGCCGCCCGGCCGACGATATTATTGCCGAAATCAGGGAAGCCACCGAGGTTATCCCCGGGATTATCGTTGAGCCATTGATTGATGGTAACGGCCCCACCTCGGGCAAGGATATCCAGATCAGGATCGCTTCGGAAATCACTTCTGAAATGGACATGGTGGTCGAAGAGCTGATAAATTATATGGTCACCATGGATAGCCTGGAAGATGTTGAAGACAACCGCCCGCTGCCCAATATTCAATGGGTCATGGAAGTCGACCGCGCTGAAGCCAGCCGGTATGGCACCGACCTGATCACAATCGGCAGTATCATCCAGCTGGTCACCAACGGTATCAAGGTTGGTGAATACCGCCCCGATGATGCCGAAGACGAGCTTGATATCAGGGTTCGTTTCCCGATTGATGAGCGGGGCATTGAACAGCTGGATAAATTGTTGTTGCCGACGCCGCAGGGCAATATCCCGATTTCAAATTTCGTCAAACGGGTGCCGAAGCAAAACATCAACAAAATCCGCCGGGAAAATTCACAGCGGATCTGGCGGATTCAAGCCAATGTTGTTCCGGGTATGAATGTTAATGGTGAAATTGATAACATTAAAGCCTGGTTGGACAGCCAGAATTATGACCAACGCGTTGAAATTACTTTTGACGGAAATACCCAGCAACAGGAATCGTCCGAAACATTTTTAGTGCAGGCCCTTGCGGGTGCCCTGTTCCTGATGGCCCTGATCCTGATTACCCAGTTCAACAGCATTTACCGGGCTTTCCTGATCCTGAGCGCGGTTATATTGTCTACCGTGGGTGTGGTTTTAGGTTTGATCCTGACCGGTTCCACGTTCGGGATTGTCATGACCGGGGTTGGCGTGATTGCGCTGGCCGGGATTGTCGTCAACAACAACATCGTTTTAATCGACACCTATGCCCGCCTGGTCAAGAGCGGTATGAGCCCACTGATCGCCATCGTGCAAACCGGCGCCCAAAGGCTGCGCCCGGTGCTGCTGACAACGGTGACAACCGTTGTCGGACTGATGCCCATGGTATTCCAGTTCAATATCAGCTTTTTTCCGCCTAGCGTGGTGATTGGCTCACCGACGTCGTTTATCTGGGTCGGTCTGGCACAGGCGATTGTTTTCGGGCTTTCGTTCGCGACCGTCCTCACGCTGGTTTTAACCCCGGTGTTCCTGGCCCTGCCGGTACACATGAAAACCCGCCGGGCTTTGAAACGCGCCGATGGCCTGCTGTGGTCGCAACGCATTGGACGGCGGCTAGGCTTCAGGCCTGCAACCATGCCGGCAGAATAAGAGGTTACTTTGATTTGTTGAGAACGTGGAAGCGGTAGACGCTTACGGGAATGGTAAAAAGATAAAACAGGCCTGCAAAGATAAAAGGCTGCCATGCGTAAGCCGTAACCGCCGCCGCAAACAACGAAACCAAAAGCAAGGTGTGGACCAGATATTCGCGGCGAATAATCAGCCCCCTAAAGGCATAGGTCGGGATTTTTGAAACCATACCAAAGCATAGAAGCGCGGTATAAACACCTACGAATTCAGGGCTGGTAAAAAACCCGTTTCCGTATTCCAGCATAACCATGACCGGCATAATGCCAAGGCCCGCCGCTAC